>DAORIK010000029.1:0-24517 GCA_035438465.1 Chitinophagales bacterium
CACCATCTCATTTTTCCACGATGTAAATGTACCTTCTTTAATCTTATTTCGCGCTTCATTTACCAGCCATAAATAAAAAGATAGATTGTGCAAGCTTGCAATCTGCGCCGCAAGATACTCTTCTACAATAAATAAGTGACGCAGATATGCTTTGCTGTGCTTTTTACTGGTACTGCACGGTACCTTTACATCGATAGGTGAAAAATCTTCTTTCCATTTTTGATTTTTAATGTTTATCATTCCTTCCGAAGTAAATAACAAACCATGTCGTGCATTTCTGGTTGGCATCACACAATCAAACATATCAATTCCTAATGCAATCGCTTCTAAAATATTTGCCGGTGTACCAACACCCATCAAATAACGCGGTTTATCTTTTGGTAAAATACTGCACACTAAATCCGTCATCTCATACATAATTTCTGCCGGCTCACCTACAGCCAAACCGCCAATAGCGTTTGCCGGCCTGTTTTGCATTGCAATAAATTCAGCAGATTCGGTACGCAAATCTTTATATACAGAACCTTGCACAATTGGAATTAAGGTTTGCTCATATCCGTACAATGGCAGTGTGGTATCAAACTGCTGAATGCAACGCTGTAACCAGTCGTGTGTAATTTTCAATGATTTCTTAGCGTATTGGTATTCGCATGGATATGGCGTACATTCATCAAAAGCCATAATGAAATCGGCACCAATTATACGTTGTGTATCCATTACATTTTCCGGTGTAAATAAATGTCTGCTGCCATCGATATGTGATTGAAAGGTAACGCCTTGCTCATTTAGTTTTCTGCGGTGAGATAATGAATACACCTGATAGCCGCCGCTGTCTGTAAGTATTGGTTTATTCCAGGTGTTGAATGCATGTAATCCTCCTGCTTTTTGTAAAATATCCAAACCCGGTCGCAAGTATAAATGATACGTATTTCCTAAAATAATTTGCGCATGTATTTCATTCTCCAACTCAGAAAAATGAACAGCTTTTACTGTGCCTTGTGTTCCAACAGGCATAAAAATCGGTGTTTCAATATCACCGTGTTCAGTGCTGATTTTTCCGGCACGTGCAGAAGAATGCTGGTCTGTATATTGTATTTCGTATTTCAAGAAAAAAGTTTTTAAACCACATAGAAACATAGACTTAAAAGAAATTCAAACCTTAAAAAATCTATGTAAACTGATGCTATAGTTTAAGAGAATTTCTTTTTACTAAGAATCAGAAAAACATAGAAAAGAATTAAGATTCTTTTTTCTATGTGCCTATGTGGTTTATTTATCAAAAATTAAAAAGACAAAAATACGACAAAAACCTTTACTTTTATTGAGTGAATTTCCTGCTATATTTATTAGCTATTTGCTGTTTTTATCAAATATTGTATCAAGCTGTATTGATATATACTATTCTTTCAAAGAAAAATACCATTCATCATTTATCATTCAACATACAACAATCTGTAAGTGTGATTATTTGCGCAAAAAACGAATCAGAAAACCTTAAAAAAAATCTTCCTTTTATTTTACAACAAAACTATCCGGATTTTGAAGTAATTGTGGTAGATGATGGTTCTGATGAACGATTAACAATGTACGATGAACGATTAACAATAATTAATTTAACTAAAGAAGAAAAAATTGGACTTGGCAAAAAATACGCTTTGCAAAAAGGAATTGAAGCAGCAAAAAACAAGTTGGTTTTATTGACAGATGCTGATTGTACACCTGTTTCTAAAAACTGGATTTCGGAAATGGCAAGTTGTATAAATGATAAACATAAAATCGTGCTCGGTATTTCTCCTTATAAAACAGAAAGTAGTTTTCTAAATTCTTTAATTGAATATGAAACCGCACAAACTGCGATGCAATATATTGGCTTTGCATTAGTTGGGAATCCTTACATGTGTGTTGGCAGAAATGTATTATACGATGCTGCTTTGTTAAAATCAAAAAAATGGACGTCTGAAGAATTATCTATTGCCTCAGGTGATGATGATTTAATGATACAGAGTTTAGCAACAAAAGAAAATACGACTGTTTGTTTATCTGAAGACAGCTATACCATAAGTGAGCCAAAGAAAACGTGGAAAGATTTTATCAAACAAAAATTACGTCATTATGAAAGCGGACACTTATATAAATCTACACATCGTTTCCTTTTAGGAACTTTCTTATTTACAAAATTAGCTTTGTACACCTTGCTAATTTGTTTATCGATATGCTTCCCTTCACAAATCAATTTTGTATTAGCAAACTTATGTTTTTATTTAATTATAATCACATTATTGCAATTAAACCTGAATTACTATTTACAATTAAACCGCAGATGGTATTTTGCTGTTATTAATGATATTTTATATTGTATTTTTACGATTACACTTGGCTTAATCAGTCTGTTAAAACCAACAAAAAATTGGAAGTAAAAAGTCATAATAGTATTGACCAAGAATTATTGACAGCCGCCAAGAATGGTGACCAGAAAGCGTATACGGCTTTGATGGAAAAATACCGGAAGTCTGTCTATCATCTGATTCTGAAAATTGTCAAAAGCCCTGAAGATGCTGAAGATTTAATGATAGAGGCTTTTTCAAAAGCATTTGACCGTTTGGACCAATATTCTCCGGATTATGCATTTTCAACGTGGTTGTATAAAATTACATCCAATACCTGCATTGATTTTTTACGTAAAAAAAGTATTGAAAAAATTTCTCTCGAAAAAGAAGGAAAGTCATTATTTGACAGCATCAGCTTCAGCACCCATTCCAACCCGGAAATGGATTTGATAAAATCTCAGCGTATAGATAAACTCAAGGATGCCGTTAATTCGATGGATGAAATTTTTTCCCGCGTGATTGCATTGCGTTATTTCAAAGAGTATAGCTATGAAGAAATTTCTGAAGAATTGAATATTCCCGTTGGCACGATAAAAGTCCAGTTGCACAGAGCAAAGAAAATTTTACTGGAAAAATTTATGGAAGAAAAGGATAAATGGTGATCAACAATAACTATTTCACTACTGTCAGTTTTTGTGTAGTTGAAAACTCCTCGTTGTAAATCATCATTAAGTATGTACCCGTTTTAAGAGCAGACATTTCCATCATGGTATCTTCAAATGAAATGATATTCGTATACACTTTTTGTCCGATAGCATTAAAGATATCTATGGTAAAAACTTTAGATTTGGTTTTAGGTAAATTTTCAATAGTCAGATAATTCTGAACAGGATTCGGATAAATTCGCAACTGGGATTTAGTCAATGTTGAAATACCTGTTGTTCCTGAACATTTATTGGATGTCAAAATTCCGGCTCTTGCAACATTAAACACCGCCTTCATTCTATTTATTTGTCCGGTGGTAAACATCACCATACAGGCATCCTGCGTATAATCCATGTAATTCTGGTACATAATTCCCGGAGAGCTTGCAGTACAATTATCTGTTTTTACACCAGTTGGACAATTGGTGGTTTCCTTCTCCTGATTAGGGGTATCACCTACACCATCCGTACCGCTGCAATCATTATCATCCCCCCAAATATGTTCTAAATTCAACCAATGTCCAATTTCGTGTGTTGCGGTCCTCCCTAAATCATAAGGCACAGCTGCTGTTCCGTTTGTTCCAAAAGATGTATAACCAATCACCACACCATCTGTTTCAGGAAAATCTCCTAAGTCTGATGGAAACTGAGCGTAGCCTAACAAATCACCGCTTAAATTGCAAACCCATATATTTAAATATTTGGTGGCATCCCAGGGCTCTATGCCTCCACTCGACGAAAATTTCACATCATCATTATCTGTAAAACTCGAAACCGATGTAGTTGTTCGGGTAATACCTGTAGTCGCATTTCCGTCTGGATCCACCTGCGCCAAACAAAATTCAATGCCCGCATCACCTGCTAAAGGAAAAAACGGATGTGTGGAAAGTAATTTATCTGTATTCAGATTTCTGAAATCCTTATTCAGCCGTTCTATCTGAGATTGAATCTGTGCATCCGAAATATTTTCGGATGCAGTTTTAAAAACAACATGCACTACTACGGGAATTGTGATAACGGCTTCTATTCCATTTTGTCTGTTGAGCCCATTCTGGTTTAACCATTGCTGTATATCGTTTTCCAGTTGTTGTTTACGAGCGACTACTTCAGGATAGTTGATTGCATTTTTTCTGAAGACTTCTACAGTAGAACACCTGATTTTTTCGGCACTGAATACCGGGCTAAGATTCAGCAACATTAAAATGGCAAAAACAAGCAGGTTTTTGATAGAGAACATAAGATGAAAATACAATTAATTTATTGAAAAAGTTAAAAGTCAGCTAATTTTGCAAATCGACTGCAAGAATGGTGATTTTTGCCTAAAAATTACCAAATCTTTATTTGTGGACAACTTTGACGCGGCAATTTTGATATACAGCTACTTAAACGTATTTTTGCACCGATTTTTAAATAAATACACTCAATATACTATGGCAAACGTAGGAAAAATTACTCAAATCATCGGTCCTGTTGTGGACGTTGCATTCGGTGGCGAAGGTGCCGGATTACCAAAAATTCTAAACGCTTTATCTGTAAAGAAAGATGACGGATCTGAAGTTATCCTTGAGTGCCAGCAGCACTTAGGTGAAGACAGCGTTCGTTGTGTGGCGATGGATGCTACGGAAGGCTTAACGCGTGGTGCATTGGTAACCGATACAGGTTCTCAAATTACCATGCCGGCAGGCGAAGCGATTAAAGGCCGTTTATTTAACGTAATCGGTACAGCTATTGATGGTATTGGTGAAGTAAGTAAAGTAGGCGGTTATCCTATTCACAACAAACCTCCTAAATATGAGGACTTAGCTACTTCTAAAGAAGTACTATACACAGGTATTAAAGTTATCGACTTAATTGAGCCTTATGCAAAAGGTGGTAAAATTGGTTTGTTCGGTGGTGCCGGTGTTGGAAAAACGGTATTAATTATGGAATTGGTAAATAATATTGCCAAAGGACATGGTGGTTTATCCGTATTCGCAGGCGTGGGTGAAAGAACACGTGAAGGAAATGACTTATTGCGAGAGTTCCTGGAATCAGATGTAATTAAATACGGTGAAGCTTTCAAACACTCTATGGAAAAAGGTGATTGGGACTTGGCTTCTGTAGATAAAGAAGCATTAAAAGAATCTAAAGCAACCTTGGTGTTCGGTCAGATGAACGAGCCGCCAGGTGCACGTGCGCGTGTTGCTTTATCAGGTTTAACGATTGCAGAACAATTCCGTGATGGTGACGGTGACGGAAAAGGAAAAGATATCTTATTCTTCGTTGATAATATCTTCCGTTTCACACAGGCAGGTTCTGAAGTGTCGGCTTTATTAGGTCGTATGCCATCTGCGGTAGGTTACCAACCAACGCTTTCTACAGAAATGGGTCTGATGCAAGAGCGTATTACCTCAACAAAATCAGGTTCAATCACCTCTGTACAGGCAGTTTATGTACCTGCGGATGACTTAACAGACCCTGCTCCGGCAACTACATTCGCACACTTAGATGCAACAACGGTATTAAGCCGTAAAATTGCCGAGTTGGGTATTTATCCTGCGGTGGATCCATTGGATTCAACATCACGTATCTTAGACCCTGCCGTTTTAGGTGAAAGACACTATGGTGTTGCTCAACGTGTGAAAATGATTTTACAACGATACAAAGAGTTACAGGATATCATCGCAATCTTAGGTATGGATGAGTTATCTGAAGAAGATAAATTAGTCGTACACCGTGCACGCCGTGTTCAACGTTTCCTATCTCAACCTTTCCACGTTGCTGAGCAATTTACAGGTTTGAAAGGAGTATTTGTTTCTATCGATGATACATTGAAAGGCTTTGAAATGATTATGGATGGTCAAGTAGATGAATATCCTGAAGCGGCATTCAACTTAGTAGGTACTATTGAAGATGCTATTGAAAAAGGCAAGAAATTATTAGCTGAAGCAAAATAATCATATAAAAATGCAATTAAACATACTTACACCTGAATTAAAAGTTTTTACCGGCGAAGTAGACTCTGTTCAGCTTTGTGGCACAGACGGACAATTTGAGATTCTCAATAATCATGCACCTATGATTGCTTCTATTGTAGAAGGTAAAGTGAGAATTAAAACAGGTTCCGGGAAACAAGAATTTAAGTTAAAAAGCGGTATTGTAGAAGTATTAAAAAACAGTGTTTCTGTTTTGACAGAAGGTGTTTCAGAATAAAATAAAGCATAATTTCTATAAAAAAGAGGCGCCTTTGGCGCCTCTTTTTTTGTTTAATCCCACTATTTTCCTATTTTTTTAACCGAATACTAACCAATTGCTGCCGAATACTAATTGGAACAGTATAATGCTTGACAAAAATCAAAAATAGTATCAATTTAAAGTATTAAAATTTATGTCTATGAAAAACAATGCAAGAATTCTAGACATAGGAACCCGCTTAATTGCCGTTGGTATCTTCGGATATTCAGCATTCATGAAACTAACAGCTGCCCCTGCAGCAGTGTACATTTTCCAACGAATTGGTATGGAATCAGCCGGACGCTACGCTGTTGCGCTTTTAGAGTGCATTGCTATCGTATTGTTGCTTATTCCAAAAATGGCTTGGCGCGGAGCGATTTTAGGTGCCCTGATGATGTTTGGTGCTATTTGCATGCACTTAACAATGGGCGAGCTTAACATCCTCGGTGACAGTGGACTCATGTTCGCATCTGCCATTGTAGTACTGTTTTGCTGTATCAGCATTTTAGTATTCCATAAAGGTGAGTTGGAAGCTGAATTGAACTAGCTTATGGCAATTTATACTTTTTAATTATAAAATAATTAGAAGAAATATAGGCTATACTTAATAGCAACAGGAATACTTTGTTGTGTTGTATTAGTCTGAATTGATTTAAGTATGTGGGCAATCCGGCTAAAGCGATTGCTACTCCGAGTGATAGTCCTGCAGCAGTTGCAGGACTATTTTTCATATAATTTTGCATCAATACCAATGTAATGGGAACTGCACTTTGCAAAAGTGCAACACCTATGCATAAAGCAGAAAAATAATACTTGCCTATACCAAGCAAAATTACTGATGAAATCAGACTGAAGGAAACAAATTTCTTCCAATCGGCTCTGTCAGAAATATACCCACCGATTAATTTCCCTGAAGCAGCCGAAAAAGCAATACCAAGCAGCCATTGATTATTTTCAGAGCACAACATATGAGCTATATTCCAAAAAAGGGAACGGAATGCAATGGCTAATAACAATATCAGCATAATGAAATCATGCGTATCAATGAGTGTTTCATTTTTTACATCCTGATTTAATGAGTAGGATGGAATTTTCAATCTGCTAATAAAAAAAATCAAAAGTATTAATACCGGAATTAACAAATAAAAAGAAGTGAATTGAGAAGAACCTGCAATTCCTCCTGTAATTAAACCAACCACTCCGGGTGAAGTGAAAATACCGGCGAGTGTGGAATTCTTATTTTCTGAAACATAACAGGCAGCTCCGCCGCAGACATGAATAAATGCTGACGCGATACCACTTAACAAAATTGCCGCCAATAAACTTACAGTAGATACCGCAACTGCAAAAAACATTAGGGATAGTGACAACAAACTGAATGCTTTTATCTTTTTTAATTTATCTACTACAATACCAGCCGGCAACTGACCGCCGAATGCTATAACGCTGTAAATTAAAAATGCTATGGAATTGAGTTGCCAGTTAGTAGAATTTGCAGACAGGTTTGCCAATAAATAACCTGCAATAAAATCATTAATGCCGTGTGATGCACCAAATAAAACAGCGACTTTATACTTGTTACTCATAGCTTAATATGATTTATCCAAATCCCTAAAAAAGTGGTAATACTGTTTTGAATGAGCGATATTAATAAAGCTTTTGAAAATCTTTGTTCTAAAAAAAAATAAATGATGATTGCTTCTGTTATGGTTACACCGCTTTCCAGAATTAATAAATGAATATTGGTAGTTTGATACAAAATATTGATAATTGGCCAGGTGAAACAATTAGCAAGTATTAAAATCAATATAGTAAAAGCGATTCTTTTACGTTCAAATAAAAAATAAACAGGTACTTCCACTGCAATCGTTAGTGCAAGGTATTTAAACATATACTGTTCTTTGTTTCATCTTTGTGCTAATAAAAACGGAAATCAAAACTAGCATTGAAAATAAAGAAATGAACATCAGTTTCTTGAAACTGTCATCTGTATTATTAAAGGAAAGGAAAGGAATAAATTGTTTTTTATTGTAACAATCAGGTTTTAAAATTGTCTGCTTGTAATTCAGTTTATTACTTTTATCGAAATAAAAAGTAATTGCAATATAATTTGTACTGGAACTAACAGGTTCTTTTGGTTTTTGGGTAGTTAAAGTAAAAGAGTTAGATTTCTCCTTACTCTTTTTTTCTACTGACCATACTTCCAGTTTTTCCTCCCCTGTTGAACCATTCACTTTTAATAAAAATGCGGCATCCTGCTTAATCTTATAGGTTTTATTATTAGCACTTTTTTTAACATAGAATGTATGCGTGGCGAAGCTATCGACATTTGCAAAATAATATTTTGTATCGTAGTGCTTTTGATTTTTCGGCAATGCTATATCAGCTGATGATGTCAACTTGATGAACAAAAATAAAAACAGGAAAGATAATTTATTTAGTTTCATTTTTTTCATTTTTATAAATATACATAAAAACAAATATTCCTAAGGCTCCTAAAACGCCAAGGACCCAGGGTAAATAATTAAAATTAGCAAATTCGGTTATACTACTTTCGTTCTTTTCAATTGGAATATCTGCAAAACATACCTGCAGGATTAAAAACAAGGTAGAAAATGAGATGTGTTTCTTCATTTGTCAGCATTTCTTTTTCGAATATACGCAATCAGCCATAAAATGCCAAATGTTGTAATTGCAATTACAGCCAGTAAAATTATTAGTGGAATAGCTAAAACAATTGGCGAAACAGCGTCTAAAAACAAACCGATATAAGTCATACAATATTTTGAAGTTTAATTTCTCTTTTCTGTCGCAACACATAGAGTAACATTACTGCCAACATTATAAAACTGAAAGATGAAATCAAATACATGATATTCCTGTTTTTATTAAAGCGGTCATTGTCATTTGGAAAATTTTTAACAACAGAAAAAGGAATCGAATTTTGCTTCTTTCCTTTTGAGTCTGCCGTAGAATAAGTCAAATGTCTCTGATATATATTTACTGTTATCGTTTTTGATTTTTTCTCATCGCCGCTGCAAAACAGCAACGTATCTGTATGTATTAAATTATTTTTATTGATTGCCCAAACTTCAATACATCTCGGTGCGCCATAACCGCCTGGAACATGAATACTACTGCTGTCGTTTAGTTTTGAAACGACATTATTGTCTTGAAAAAAAAAGACGTGGTTATTATATTGATTAAGTCCGGTAATTTTCACATCATAGCTCGGACGTGGTTTATTGCCCGGTACGTCTGCATACAAGTAACAAGTGGTAAGTAATAAGTAAAAAGAAATTATGATTTTCATAGATTAAATATAATCATTAAAATTGGTTATAAAATACAAGCGATTGGGTATTTAATTAATAACGCACTGCTTTTTTCACCCGTTGGATTTCTTTTTGTGTATCGCGTTCTTTGATAGATTCGCGTTTATCGAAAGATTTTTTCCCTTTTGCCAATACGATTTCAATCTTCGCCAAACCACGTTCGCTAAAAAAAATTTTATATGGAATAATCGTCAAGCCTTTCTCTTTGATTTTACCTTCGAGTTTGCGCATTTCTTTTTTGGTCAGTAATAATTTGCGGAGACGCAACGGCTCATGATTGGCATAGCTGCCATTTTTATATTCTGATATATGCAAATTCTTTAACCACAATTCACCCTGCCGGAAATAACAAAAACTATCGCCCAAATTTACTTTCCCTTCTTTTACTGATTTTATTTCCGTTCCTGTCAATACCATACCGGCCTTGTAGGATTCAAGGAATTCATAGTTGAACTTCGCTTTCCGGTTCACAATTTCAGGCAGTTCGTATTTCTTACTCACGCAACAAATTTACGATTTACGTTCCGAAGTTTCGGAATAAGATTTATGATTTATTTTTTTGTTTTGATATAAATTGTAATTCGTAATTTGCAATTTGTAAATCAACTATATGGTTTTAAATTATATCTGGATCTTATTTTTTGTCTTATCTTTTATAATCGTTTTATTTAAAATGATTATTCTTGGCGATACAAGCGTAATGTCAACTACCATAAATGCTATCACCGATTCTTCTAAAACTGCGTTTGAAATTTCTTTAGGCTTAACAGGCGTCATGTGTTTTTGGTTGGGTATTATGAAAGTAGGGGAAAACGGCGGTGCGATTCGCATTTTTTCTAAATTAATCAGTCCGTTTTTCAGTCGCTTATTTCCTGAAATACCGAAAGACCATCCTGCCATGGGCAGCATCTTGATGAACTATTCTGCCAACATGCTCGGTTTGGATAATGCTGCAACACCTTTAGGCTTGAAAGCGATGAAAGAATTGCAGGACATCAATCCAAATAAAGAGCAAGCATCCAATGCGATGATTATGTTTCTGACATTGAACACAGCAGGGTTCACTATTATTCCTGTGAGTATTATTGCATTCAGGGCAACCGCAGGTGCATTAAATCCAACAGATATTTTTCTACCATTATTAATTTCTACGTATGGCGGCATGATATCTGGTTTAATACTGGTCACATTCATTCAAAAAATAAAATGGGATTTAGTATTGACTTCGTGGGTAGTTGGAATCGTCGCGTTCATCAGCGGACTGACGTATATTTTCAGTACCATGACAAAAGAACACATGGAAATCGTCAGCAATATTGTTGGTGGTTTGATTATTTTTTCTGTCATCATTACGTTTATAGCATTTGCCTTTTTCAAAAAAGTAAATGTATATGAATCGTTTATTGATGGTGCAAAAGAAGGTTTTGAGGTTACGGTAAAAATTATTCCATATTTGGTAGCCATGTTAGTTGGCATTGGTATTTTCAGAGCTTGCGGTGGTATGGAAATTATTACACATGGTATTGCATCGATATTCCATTCTTTAGGATTTGACACCCAATTTGTAGATGCGTTGCCGGTTGCCATCATGAAACCATTTAGCGGCAGCGGTGCGCGCGGACTAATGGTAGATTTAATAAAACCGGTGACGGAAGGCGGACTGGGTGCAGATAGTTTTGCCGGAAGATTAGCGGGAATTTTTAACGGCAGTCACGATACTACTTTTTATGTGTTGGCTGTTTATTTTGGCGCTGTTGCTATTAAGAAAACGCGCTATGTGGTAGCCACCAGTTTATTTGCTGAACTGGTGAGTATTGTGCTGAGTATTGTGGTATGTTATGTGTTTTTTGGTTAGTTGTCTGATAATTTAGAAAATAACATTATTATATTTATAGAATAAGGATGATAAATATCAGACCAATACACCTTATTTTCGTTGTATAGGTCTTAATTTGTCAGACCTATAACTAAGTTAGCAGCAAATATTTTATGAGCTTAATGAACAGTATGCAATTAATTAAAAGAAGAATAGCATCAATATTGTGCATGCCAATATTGCTTATAATATTTATAATAGAAACTCAAGTGAAAGAAACGATTAATATCATGTGGAATAACTTTGATTACAAGATTAATTTGGTCGGTTTAATTTTATTGCCTTTGATAATCTTCTTAATAAGGAATTATATCAATTTCATTGAAAGCATAATAATCATCCTCTTAACAATTTTTATATATCAAAATCTATTTACAAGTTTTATAGAAAATTTAAATAAGCTTTCTGAAGATTACGATATGTCAGATGACATGTCTTTTGTAATAATTTTGCCAGGCCTTATTATTGGAACTATATTTTATGGACTTTTTATAGATTATCTAAAAAATAAAAATCTACTAAGCTCATAAATATCAGCTGCTAACAGAAGCTAAGCGCAAGTGGCTAAACTTTTTAATATATTTCAACGGTGTTTAGCCACCTGCGCCTAGCAGCGGAACGTTAATTCAACAACCGTTTCGCATTTTCCAAGGCTTCTTTCGGCGGATTGTTAACTATTATAAGTTTCCCAATATTCTTTTGGTGAAACAATCTTGGTTTTACCAAATTTTTGCATTGTAAAATCATTCGTATTTCCTGTTATAATAAAATTAGCCTTGGCAGCTTTTGCTAATTCTAATAGCTTATTATCATCTTTATCAGAAATTATATTCACTTTAAATTGTGGTGTGAAATGAATACTGTTCAATTCTATATCAGCTAATATGGATTGTGCTCTCACATAAAAGTCAGGAAACTTACAAAATTTCTTTCTGTTCAATACTTCATAATATTCTGACATCAAACTGTCGGAAACACACAATTTTATTTTATCTTCTAAGAAAAGTTCATGAACGATTAAATGAGGATAACTATATTGAATAAGTGCTGACACCAGCACATTAGTATCAAGAACGATTTTTTGCATTTTTTCTTACTGCATTTACTTCTTTCGTAATCTCGTCCATTGTCATTTTAGACAAACCATATTTACCTGCTAATTCTACGCAGTTTTTTAGTGTCTGTTTAGAAATTTCTTTACTAACTATTTCTACAAAATCAGAAAAAGCAAGTTTATCTTTCTTTAAACCAAACTTATTAAATTCTACTTCAGAAATACTGATGTTAAGTGTCTTCATAATTTAAAAATAAGTAAAAAAAATTAATTCAACAACCGTTTTGCATTTTCCAAGGCTTCTTTCGGTGGGTTGTTGCCACTGAGCATTACAGCTATTTCATGTAAGCGTTCATCGCCGGTCAGTGTTTTCATTTCTGTAAAGGTTTTTTCTTTCTCGTGGTTTTTGTAAACAAAGAAATGCTTGCTGGCTTTCGCTGCTACCTGTGGCAAATGCGTAATAGAAATTACCTGATGGTTTTTTCCTAATGATTTTAAAATAGTACCCACTTTCTGTGCCACTTCTCCGGAAATTCCGGTATCAATCTCATCAAATATCAACGTTGGCAAAGTCACCGTTTCCGCTACCAGACTTTTTATCGCCAGCATCAACCTTGATTTTTCACCACCGCTGCCCACTTCATCCAGTGGTTGTGGTGCTGAACCTTTGTTTGCAGAAAACAATAATCGTATTTCATCAATTCCAAATGCATTTAGTTTTTCTGCATCCGATAATTTTTGTTCTAAAATGATATGTCCATACGGCATTCCCAAATCTACCAGCAGAGAAGATACTTTACTTTCCGCTGTTTTTATTTTCTCTGTTCTGTTTTTTGAAATGCGTTGTGCCGTGGCAAACAACTCCTTTTTGTCTTTTTTAATTTCATTTTCCAGTTGCACTATTTCTTCTGAAGAATTGGCATACGCATCTACTTTTTGCTGCAGTTCATGTTGCAACGCAATCAAATCCTTCACCTCAGAAAAATGGTGTTTCTGTAAGAGTTTATTAATCGTTGTTTGTTTTTCCATCAATTCCTGCACGCGCTCATCATTGTATTCGGTAGCATCGGCAATATTGGTAATCTGCCGTGTAATGCTTTTCAAATCATCTGTAATAGTGCTTAGTTTATCGTGCATTTCCAGCAAGACACTATGAAAATTTGTCAGCTGACTAATTTGCTTGTTTGCCTGTAACAATTGACTCAATGCAGAAAATTCGTTGCCGTCAATTAAATTATAGGCTTCAGCTAAATTGCGTTTTATCGTTTCTGCATTTTGCAACAACCCTAATTCACTTTCAATACTTTCAAATTCTTCTTCATTCAGATTCGCCTCCACTAATTCATTCAACTGAAAAGAAATAAAGTCAAATTCTTTTTGCAAACGGATTTGTTCTTCCTGCAATAAATGCAAGCGCGTTTGCTTTTGTTTGTACAAACTAAAACCTGTTTGATATTCTTTTACAACAGAAGTTTGCTTTGACAATTCATCTAAAATCTCACAAAAGAAAAATTTATCCAGTAAATTTTGTGTTTCTCCCTGCGCATGAATGTCTACTAATTGTTGTGTCAACTCTTTCAATACGTCCAATGTCACCGGCGAATCATTTATAAATGCGCGCGATTTTCCGTTTGTATTTATCTCTCTTCTGATAATGGTTTCATCTTCATATTCCAAATCATTCTCGGAAAAGAATTTTTTGAGTTTATAATTTTTAATATTGAAAGTTGCCTCCACTAAACATTTCTCTTCTTTATTACGCAACACATTTGTTTCAGCACGTTTTCCTAAAATCAAATTCATGGCACCGAGTAAAATGGATTTTCCGGCACCGGTTTCACCCGTAATAATATTGAGTTGCTTATCGAACTGAATATCGACCGCTTCAATAATGGCATAATTTTTTATGGAAAGCGATTGTAACACTTAACAAATTTACGATTTACGATGTATGATGTATGATTTTAGAGAAGAAAAATTTAAACGATATACAGAAAAATCAGTTCTTGCCAATCTGCTTATATTTGTCACCGTTTATCGGGTCTAAAGTCGATAATAATTGAGTGGCTAAAACACGTTCAGTCATATCACTTTTTGAATAAATATTAATAAGTTCAGCACTTTTAGACCAAAAGAAATTTCGCAATGGCAATAAACCCGGATTGTCTGCATTAATATTTTGAAGCAAGGTCAAAGTAGTAGTTACTGCGCTCCTTCCCTGTGCCGCATCATTATACATTCTGTCTAACCCGTTAAAATGGTAGGTATAAAAAGCCGTTCTGAAATCTTTATAACGAGGATTCAGCCAATTATCCACCATAATAAAACGATTGATTGTTCCGGTGGTAAAACTGATACTACCATCAAACTGGCTCCAACCTTTGTATTTTGATTTTTCGTTTGCAGGCACATTATTGCAAACCATTAGAGCCTTTTGAAAATAAATGGTACCGCCTTCTTTGCCAAAAGATTCATAATCGTAAGCTAACATCAAATAGGCATAGTAGGCTAATAATGAAGTTAATTGAGAAGTATATCCATTATCATTATAATCTAAATTCTGCAAATCAAAATAAGAGAAATCAAATGTTTTGTCTTGCAGGTTCAATAATAATGAATTCAGGTTCGTATTATAAACTGGTCGTTGGGATTGTATAATAGCCGTTCCTTTATACTCTCCTTCGCTGGGAATTTCCGTGATATTGATTACAAGATTGCATCTTATACGTTCTATATCTTTAAAGTTATCCGATGTCCACTTTCTGCCATTTATAAACTCTCTTATAAAGGACTCCATATTCTTAAAAATTTGTGGATCGATATTTTGATTTTTAGGTGCATTGATGGAAACATTGCAATTCAATTCCTGTGCATTCGCATTGCTAAGTAATAAGGAATAAGTAATAAGTATTAAAAATAATCTCTTCATTATTTCAATAATTTTCCGATTTCATTTATGATATCGTCTGCCACCTCTTCTTTCTTCTTTAACTCGAATTTAGTGATTTTATTGTTACGATTCACTATGGTAATTTTATTTGTATTAAACTGAAACCCCGCACCTTTGTCGTTCAGTGAATTTAAGACTACAATATCAAAATTCTTTTTAGAACGTTTTTCTTTTGCATGTCTCAGCTCATCATTTGTTTCCAATGCAAACCCTACAGACAACTGGTTTTTTTTCTTAATTTTTCCAAACTCAAATGCAATATCTACATTCTTTTTTAAGACAATTGAAAACTCTGTATCGCTTTTTTTTATTTTCTGATTAGAAACTGTCTTAGGTGTATAATCCGCTACTGCTGCTGCAAAAACACAGATATCGGTTGTGGCAAAATGTTTTTTACACGCAGTGTACATTTCACCGGCAGAAAAAACAGACGTCACTTTGATTCCATCCTGTACAGTAAGTTTGGAAGGACCTAAAATAAGCTGAACATCCGCACCTGCATTATGTAATTTTTCTGCCAAAGCAACTCCCATTTTCCCGGAAGAATGATTCCCGATAAATCTTACCGGATCTATTGCCTCATAGGTTGGTCCTGCTGTAACCAATACTTTCTTACCCGTAAAAACAGTTGGTACCAAACTTCTAATTTCCGATTTCAGGAATTGAACTATCTGTTCCGGTTCTGCCATACGTCCCTCTCCTACCAAACCGCTGGCAAGCTCTCCTGCATTTACAGATATAATTTTATTGCCGCAGGATTGTATTTTTTGAATGTTGCTTTTTGTGGATGAATGTTTCCACATATCTTCATCCATTGCGGGTGCCACAAAAACAGGGCAGCGTGCAGACATATAAACAGCCATCAGTAAATTGTCACACAGTCCGTTTGCCATTTTAGAAAGAGTTCCTGCGGAAGCAGGCGCAATAATCATACAGTCAGCCCAGAGTGCCAGCTCTACATGGTTGTTCCAGTTGGTTTTAGTAGTGTTGATGTAATCTACATTACATTCATTTTTGGAAAGCGTGGCTAAGGTAAGTGGTGAAATAAATTCTACAGCCGCTTTTGTCATTATAACTTTTACCTGTGCACCTTCTTTTACGAGTAAGCGCACTAAAAAAGCTGCCTTATAGGCAGCTATACTTCCACAAACAGCAAGTAGTATTTTTTTATTGTTTAGCATTGATAGTTGTCGATAGTCGATGATTAATAGTCAATAGTTTAATTTCTATTGACAATTGTCTATTGACAATTGACCAATTTACTAATTTTCTTTGTCTTTGAAATACGTCTCATCATTCAAAAACTCCTGCAAAGCCATGATGGTTGTTTTAGGCAATTTTTCATAGTAACGAGAGATTTCTATTTGCTCACGATTTTCAAAAACTTCTTCTAAATTATCTGTTGCAGATGCAAATTCTTCTAATTTGCGGTGCAACTCCTCTTTCAACTTTGAATTCATCTGATTAGAACGTGCAGAAATTACATTAATAGATTTGTATAAATTTCCAGTTCTGGCTGTTAATTCATCTAAATTTCTTGTTTCGATGTAAGCAGATGCTGCTTTTCCTTCTTCTTTCTTAATAGTTGACATAATCTTACTTTTTATTTTTTTTCTTTTTTGAGTTTTGCATTTTATCCAAATCTGCGATGTATGTACTGTTAGGATATTTTATTTTAAATGCTTCGTATGCTTTAATTTCTTCTTTTAATCTTTCTTCCTGCTTGTTTTTGTAACTTCCGTCAGCATACTTTTTCAAGGATTTAACAATCAGATAGTCAATTTTCTCAGGATTTTCATATTCAGGAAAATCTTTCAGGAAATTGGCCAATGATACAGATGCTGCATAATATTGCCCAATTTTGTAGTAAAGATAAGCACTTTCGTACGATTTTTTACGCAATTTGGCTCTTAATTCGTCAACTTTTGCATTTGCCTGCTCCATTCTGGTACTTTTCGGGTACCTGTTCACAAAATCCTGAAAGGCATCAACCGCTTTTTGGGTGCTGGTTTGCTCTAAAGAATACCTTGGTGACTGCTTCAGATAACACATGGCCTCATCAAAAGCTGCCTGTTCCGCATGCTCGCTAGCCGGATATGTATTATAAAAACTTCTTAAATAAAATGCTGCTAACTCATAGCTACCATTCAGATAATGTGAATTGGCATATTTGTAATAGATTTCATCTACGCTTTTCTGCCCTTTTAAAACCGTTAACAATTGCTCGTAAATCGGGATGGCCTTATCGTACTTCTTCTTGGCATATAACTCGTCTGCCAGTTTTAGTTTGGCCTCCATATCATTGCTTTTGAATACTTTATCGTATTGGCGACTGCAGGAAGCTAAAACGGTGACAAACAGTAAAAGATACAGTGATTTTTTAAAAAACATAAGAGCGCAAAAATACAATATTATTGGCTAATTAGCTAATTTGAGAATTGGCTAATTGTAGTTTTGATGTTAATTTAGTTTAAAATTGTAGTATCTCACATAAAAATCATCTTGTTTATATTGTTTCTCAAAAGATTAAAATAGCTTTCTTATTTTTACTTCATGAAGCAATACCAGCAATTTTTACAACATATTTTAGAAAACGGCATCCAGAAAGAAGACAGAACGGGTACAGGCACCATCAGCGTTTTTGGCTACCAGATGCGTTTTGATTTGAAGGAAGGTTTTCCGTTAGTCACTACTAAAAAATTGCATTTAAAATCTATCGTTTATGAGTTGTTATGGTTTATTGCCGGAGATACTAACATTCAATATTTGTGCAAGAACGGATGCAATATTTGGAATGACTGGCCTTTTGCAAAATATCATAAAAGCAGCGATTACCAGGGAGAGACCATGAAAGAGTTTGCTGCAAAAATTGCAACCGATGATGACTTCGCAAAAAAATACGGTGAACTTGGCCCGGTATACGGTTATCAATGGCGGCATTGGCCGGACGGAAATGGCGGGGAAATAGATCAGCTTTCTAATCTGATTCATAATTTAAAAACCAATCCGGATTCTCGTCGTCATATTATTTCGGCATGGAATGTGGCTGACATTGAAGATATGACTTTGCCACCTTGTCATTCACTGTTTCAGTTTTATGTGATAGACGGAAAACTGAGTTGTCAGCTTTATCAGCGTAGTGCAGATGCCTTTTTAGGTGTGCCGTTCAATATCGCGTCGTATGCTTTGTTTACGATGATGATTGCACAGGTTTGTAATTTTGAGTTAGGTGATTTTGTACATACGTTTGGCGATGCGCATATTTATTCTAATCATGTGGAACAAGTACAATTGCAATTAAGCAGAACACCCTATGATTCACCGCAACTAAAAATAAATCCAGATGTGAAATCTATTTTTGATTTCAAATATGATGATTTTGAGTTAGTGAACTATCAAAGTCATCCGCATATTAAAGGAGAAGTAGCCGTTTAGCAGATAGTCAATAGACATTAATCCATAGTCTATTGACAATTCAAAACCATTGACCATTGACTAACAACTATTGACCATTATGAAAATTTCCATCGTAGTAGCTGCAGCAGAAAATGGTGTAATTGGCAAAGACAACCAATTGCTTTGGAAATTATCTTCCGATTTAAAACGTTTTAAAAATATTACAACAGGTCATTTCATTCTGTTAGGCAGAAAAACATTTGAGTCCATTGGCAAGCCATTACCCAACAGAACTTCCTTAATTATCTCGAGAAATTTTGAATGTGAATTTGAAAATTGTTTTGTCTTTAAAACCATTAACGATGCGATTATTTTTGCTGCACAAAAAAATCAGCAGGAAATTTTTGTAGTGGGAGGCGGTGAAATTTATAAACAAACAATGCCTTTAGCGAATACGATTCATTTAACTATTGTACACACAGCAATAGAAGGCGATACCCATTTTGAATACGACGATTCTAACTGGAAAGTGCTGCATTCAGAATTTATTCCGAAAGATGAGAAGAATGAATTTGATTCAACGTATGTTGTGTTAGAGCGGGAAAATTCTTTGTAACCTAATAATCTTTAGTTTTATCTAACTTTGCGTGCTTTGCGCCTTTGCGTGAAAATTAAAATTTAACTATGTCGAAATATCCAATCATTCAATTAAAAAAAGAAAAAGAACGTTCAGTACAACGTTTTCACCCCTGGATTTTCTCGGGTGCGTTACAATCTTTTGACACAAACTTAAAAGATGGGGATATTGTAGAAGTACTGGATTTCAAAAAAAACTTTCTTTGTATTGGACATTTTTACCATGGCAGTATCGCTGTAAAGATTTTAAGTTTTGAAAATAAAGTTGCTGATCAAGACTTCTGGAATAATAAAATAAAACAAGCTTTTTTATTGCGCAAAACGCTTGGTTTTATTGAAAACAAAAACACAAATTGCTTCAGATTAATTCATGCTGAAGGCGATAATTGCCCCGGTTTGATTATTGATATTTATGATACAACTGCCGTCATTCAATGTCACTCGATTGGCATGCACAAAGCAATTCATGAAATCAAGAAAGCCATTGAAAATGAAGTAATTTTTATTGATATCATTTATGATAAGAGTGCTGCGTATTTACCAAAGGAATATGCTGATACTATTGAAAATATTTATTTATCGGGCCATCCCAAGGAAGTTATAGCAAAAGAGAACAATAACCATTTTTTGATTGACGTAGAACATGGACAAAAAACCGGTTTCTTTTTAGACCAGCGTGATAACAGGAATTTGCTGGCACATTATTGCAAAAACAAATCTGTGTTAAACACGTACTGCTACAGCGGCGGCTTTTCTGTTTATGCCTTAAATAACCATGCTGCAGAAGTAGTTTCTGTTGACAGCTCTAAAACTGCGATGGAATTAGTTGCAAAAAATATCTCGTTAAACTTTAGCACCAAAAACATTAATCATCACTCGTTTTGTGATGATGTTTTTCATTTTTTCAAAATCAGTGATTTGAATTTTGATGTTATTATTTTAGACCCGCCTGCATTTGCCAAAAATATAGCAAAACGTCATAATGCAGTGCAAGCATACAAACGTTTAAATGCAGAAGGTTTTAAAAGAATAAATAAAGGTGGCATTTTATTCACGTTTTCCTGCTCACAAGTTGTCGACAAAGAATTATTCTACGCTACCGTAATGTCTGCAGCTATCGAAGCCAATCGGGAAGTAAAAATCTTACATTATTTATCTCAGCCGGCTGATCATCCGATTAATATATTCCATCCCGAAGGTTCCTATTTAAAAGGATTGGTATTGTATGTAAATTGAACAATTTATTCG
The DNA here is from genome assembly GCA_035438465.1 of Chitinophagales bacterium. Lineage (GTDB taxonomy): Bacteria > Bacteroidota > Bacteroidia > Chitinophagales > JADIYW01 > JADJSS01. The sequence continues at coordinate 20,740 of DAORIK010000029.1, forward strand.
TAAATTCATTATTACATAAATGTTTACTATGAAAAGAATGTTGTATTACAGTTTATTTGTGTTTATGCTATTTTCTTCTTGTACTGAAGAGAACATCACAGATAGCTCTATTCCTGAACCTGTTCCATCGGGTAAGACACCGGTTATTTTTGTACATGGTTTCTTGGCCTCCGGCGACACATATGAAAAACAATCAAAACGTTTTACCTCAAATGGTTATTCACTGGCAGATTTGTATGCGTTCGACTGGAACTCTCTTGGCGGAACTACCACCCAACAGGATTTAGACAAATTAGTAAATGAGGTTCTTGCAAAAACCGGACAAACTCAGGTAGATCTGGTTGGTCATAGTGCGGGAACAGGAGTGGTGCAAACCTATTTAGCTGCACATCCCACAAAAGTTAAACATTTGGTTTTACTAGCCGGTTTCCCTCCAAATAGCCAGGGAGTAACTCCCATCTTAAATATCTATTCCACTTTTGATTTTATAGCAACCGGCGGCAAAGATGTTATCGGCGGCACGAATCTCAAACAAACCGATAAAGATCACTATGAAGTTGCTACCAGTGCCTCCACCTTTGAAGCTATGTATAAATTTTTCAATAACGGAGTTGCTCCATCAAATTTGGAATACACTTCCGAAACCGATATAATTTTATCCGGAAGAGCCGGTTCATTTGGTGAAAATAAATTCATTGCGAATACTGCTGTTGAAATCTATAAAGTTGATCCGGCGACCGGTTTTCGAATCAATTCATCTCCGGAAAAAAAGTTTTATACAGACTCCAAAGGATATTGGGGTCCGTTTCGTGCAAGTGCCAACACTTATTATGAGTTTGTAGTATACGATAATATAACCGGCAGCAGAAAGGTCCACTATTACAGAGAGCCGTTTACACGTAGTGACAAATTAGTTTATCTAAGAACGTTCCCTACAGGAGCAAGTATTGCAGGTTTATTTTTGGCGGCATTGCCTAAAGATGATAACCAAAGCGTAACTGCATTTTTCGGTGCCAGCCAGGCTGCAGTTGCCAGTCGGGATGTATTGGTCTTGGATGGAAATACACTTTCAACAAATACTTTCTGTTCAAAAGAAAACACCACCATTGCTTTGTTTGCTTATGATGACAATAAAAACAAAGTCACCAATATGACTACTATCGGCGCATTCAATTTATTTCCATTTTTAAAAGGTGCTGATATTTATTTTCCAACCACATCAAAACAAACAATTACGATGTCGTTTAATGGCAGAACCTTACACGCTACTAACTGGAAATCTAATTCCGAAGGTGTCAATGTTATGGTGTTTGAATAATTATCTTAAAAAAATCGTAAATCTTATTCCGAAACTTCGGAACGTAAACCGTAAATTTGCGATGCAGGTCGATCTATCGCCCCGAGAATTCGGGGAGGAAAGTCCGAACAGCACAGAGCAGTTTGACAGCTAACGGCTGTTTGCTGAGCAATCAGTAAGGAAAGTGCCACAGAAAATAACATTCGTAGTAATACGTCTAAGGTGAAAATTATGTTTGCAGCAATGCATTCATTCCGGTAAACCCCAAATGCTGAAACATCATGTAAACCAACGCCTGATAGCTGCTCGCTAAAGTTGGTGGGTAGATGGATAGAGGCAATCAGCGATGCTTGTCCCAGATAAATGATAGAGTTGAAACAGAATTCGGCTTATGAGCCTGCATTTTTTGAGTAATTAGTAATTAGTAATTAGTAATTAGTGAGAAAGTTTCTCGTGTTACTTTTACTTTTTACTTTCGATATATGGCAAATTATATTATTGTACAACAGCATCCAACTATCGAGACACTTTTTGTTTCTTATAAAGATAATATTGGTAATGATGTAGAAAAGTACAAAAACCATGTGTATCGAATCTTCAATTACAGTTTATATTTAAGTAAAAACGAAGATGAAGAAAAATATGCCATTGCAGCTTTCTATCACGATGTTGGAATCTGGACGAACAATACGTTTGATTACCTACAACCATCTATAGATTTAGCAAAAAATTATCTAATTCAAATACAAAAAGAAAACTGGTCTGATGAGATCTCGCTGATGATAGACAATCATCATAAAACAAGTTCTTACAAAGGAAATTTTGAAACCACAATAGAAATTTTCCGCAAAGCAGACTGGACAGATGTTTCTTTAGGTATGATACATTTTGAAATTCCATCTGCATTTATTAAACAGGTTGAAAAACAATTTCCATACAAAGGTTTTCATTTTTTTCTTACAAAAATGTTTACAAAAAATTTCTTTCAGCACCCGTTGAAACCGCTACCAATGTTTAAAAAATAATACTTCGTTTCCTCAGTATCATTTTTTCTATAGATATACTTTCAATTATGGTACAAATTTTGTTACTTACAACTTATTACTTACAACTTAATACTATTGTATGCCAAAGATTTTAATTGTTGACGACGAGAAAGCCATACGAAGAACTTTAAAAGAAATTTTAGAGTACGAAAAATATGATATTGAAGAAGCGGAAGACGGCGAAATCGGTTTAGAAAAAATTGAAAAAAATAATTACGATGTAATTATTTTGGATGTAAAAATGCCGAAAAAAGATGGCATCGAAGTATTGACAGAAATGCAGCAAAAAGGCTTCGACACGCCGGTTATTGTTTTATCAGGACATGGAAATATTGAAACAGCGGTGGAAGCCGTAAAGAAAGGGGCATTTGATTATATTCCAAAACCACCGGATTTGAATCGTTTGCTCATAACCGTGCGCAATGCAATGGATAAAGTGTCGCTGGTCACGGAAACAAAAATCTTAAAAAAGAAAATTGCCAAATCGAAAGATATTGTAGGTGAATCTAATCCAATTGTAAAAATAAAAGAAACGATTGCAAAAGTAGCCCCAACAGAAGCACGGGTTTTAATTACTGGCGACAACGGTTCAGGAAAAGAATTAGTAGCACGTTGGTTACACGAACAAAGTAATCGATCAAACGGGCCTTTAATAGAAGTAAACTGCGCTGCTATTCCATCTGAATTAATTGAAAGCGAATTGTTCGGTCATGAAAAAGGCGCGTTTACATCCGCCATCAAACAACGCGTAGGGAAATTTGAACAAGCTAATGGCGGCACACTTTTCTTAGACGAAATTGGTGACATGAGTTTGTCTGCGCAGGCAAAAGTACTGCGTGCTTTACAGGAAAATAAAATCACAAAAGTGGGCGGCGACAAAGAAGAGAAAGTAGATGTGCGTGTAGTTGCTGCTACCAATAAAGATTTACTGAAAGAAGTGGAAGAAAACCGTTTCCGGATGGACTTGTATCATCGTTTGAGTGTGATATTGATTCATGTACCATCCTTGAATGAACGCAAAGATGATATTCCTGTATTGGCAGATCATTTCTTAAATGAAATTTGCGGAGATTATGGAATTCCTGTAAAGAAAATAGAAAAAGATGCGCTGGAAAGTTTGCAGGCACGTAACTGGACAGGTAATATCCGTGAACTGCGCAACGTAGTGGAACGCTTAGTAATTATGAGTGATAAAACAATTACCAAACAAGACGTAATTGATTATTCAGGACCAAGTGGAAAAGCCGAGAACAAAGGAATTGATTTTGATAAATTTGCGAACCTTCAGCAACTGAATGATTATGTAGAACGCAGTTTTATCGAAAATAAATTAGATAAAAATTCCTGGAACACTTCTAAAACTGCCGAAGATATTGGCATGAGCAAAAAAGCATTGGAAGAAAAACTGGAAAGTTTGGGATTGAAGAAGCGATAA
>DAORIK010000030.1:0-24486 GCA_035438465.1 Chitinophagales bacterium
AAAGAATTCTTTATAAAACAGCATTATCTGGTTCCTTTTGCGTTTTATTTGCCTATCTCCTTTTATTTATTATTCAAGTCTTTTGTGGTGAAACGTGTCTCAGTCTTACACTTACTCTGGATGATTCCTTTAATTTCAAAGTTCTGGGGCTATTTAGAATATTTCCTGCATCAGAATGTATTACATGAGAATGAAGAAATAAAAATTGATGCAGGTACGATTCGTGAATTTCACGACATTCATCACAATTTTCCCAATGACCCGTATCGCTTTGTAGTTCCGCTCTGGGCTAGCATTCCCAGTGGTCTTGTCTTTTATGCTGCTTGCAGAACAACTTTAGGAAAAGAAAAAGGAGAAACATTATTTGGCTTGATGATACTCTATTATTTATTCTATGAGTTCACCCATATTTCTACACATAAATACGATATCAAACATCCGTTTTTTGAAAAAATAAAAAAACATCATTTAAAACATCATTACCTTAATTCAGATAAAGGATTTGGATTTACCACTACTCAATGGGATGAAAAAAACGGATTGGACTTCACGAATAATAAAAAGAAAGAAAGAGTTACCGGTTATTCTGTCTGACCTCATTGCTTATTTTGAAAAAATCAGAACAAAACTAAAAAATGACTGATTCGAATTCTTATCTTTGTGCAGGATGGAAACATCGAAAAAAAAATTCCCTTTAATTGGTATTATTGGTGGTGGGCAACTTGGCAAGATGTTCATCCAGAAAGCATCGCAATGGTCTGTTCCTGTTGCAATTTTAGACAGAGACGCGAATTGTCCGGCCAGCACATTAGCCACTCATCACATTATTGGCAGCATAACTGACGGAAATGAAATTCAAAAACTTTCCGATATTTCGGATGTGCTCACCTGGGAAATTGAGCATATTGACGTAGATAAGCTTATAGAACTTCAGCAACAGGGAAAAACAATTATACCTGATCCAAAGATTTTAAAAATTATACAGAACAAAAGTCAGCAAAAACTATTTTATCAAAACCATAGTATTCCGACCGCATCTTTTTTTATTGCAGAGAATAAAGTTGATGCAAAAGCAAAATTAGCACAAACAAATTTTAAAAAGGTGGCAGTAAAAGCTTCAACCGGAGGCTACGATGGCAAAGGTGTTTTTATTTCAGATACTACCTCCATTCTGGAAAATCCTGAGATCATTCCTTTCGATACCGAATTAATGGTGGAAGAATTCGTGCCTTGTAAAACGGAAATAGCCGTATTGGTAGCGAGCAACCGCAAAGGCGAATTGGCTGTATATCCTGCCATCGAAATGGAGTTTGATCCTCAAAGTAATTTGGTTTCTTTCCTTACTTCTCCGGCAAATATTCCATTACACTTAGAACAACGTGCGGAACAAATTGCCCTGCAGTGTGCGGAGGCTTTTGGAAGCGCGGGTTTATTTGCTGTGGAATTATTTTTATCTGAAAACGACGAATTGCTGGTGAATGAAATTGCGCCGCGTCCACATAATTCCGCACATCATACCATTGAAGGATTTTATACTTCTCAGTATGAACAACTCTTACGTGTATTATTAGATGTACCATTGGGCTCCACTCATTTAAAGATGCCTTGCGCAATGATAAACCTCGTAGGTCCGGAAACTGGAAATGGAAAATACAGGCTGAAATATTTCAATGAACTAAGTGCTTTACCTGGCGTATATGTACACCTGTATGGAAAGGAGGAAAGCAAACCGAACCGTAAACTCGGGCATATTACTATTGTTCAACCATCTCGCGAAAAAGTGTTGGAAATCACTCAAAAAGTACGAACTTTAACAGAGATAGAAATTATTGAATAATAAATATCACAGAGATTCACGGAGTCTTTACACAGAGTTCTCTGATTTTTTAAAAGAAAATATATAACTATCACTGTGTTCTCTTTGAAATCTTTGAGCAACTCTGTGATATAAAAAAAACACTAATGAAAAAAGTTGCAATAATAATGGGTTCTGACAGCGATTCACCTGTGATGCAGGAAGCCGCTAAAATATTATCCGATTTCGGAATTGAATTTGAATATACAATTGTATCTGCACATCGTACACCAGAACGCATGTACGATTTTGCGCGCACCGCACACGAAAATAATTTTGCTGTAATTATCGCGGGGGCCGGCGGTGCCGCACACTTGCCGGGCATGGTAGCTGCTATATCGCCATTACCTGTGATCGGCGTTCCCGTGCAAAGCAAATCGCTCAACGGTTTAGATTCTTTGTTGTCTATTGTACAAATGCCGGGTGGTGTTCCGGTGGCAACAGTTGCTATAAACGGTGCAAAGAATGCAGGTATTTTGGCTGCACAGATTTTAGCTACTCATGATGAATCTTTACTTCAAAAAATAATCGAGTACAAAAAGAATTTAGAAAATGAAGTAGTTGAAAAAACTAAAAATTTTAAACCTTAATCAATTCTCTTATCACTACACTGGCGCAAACTCCGCCAAATGCTGCAGGCATATAGGAAATAGTGCCATAAGCAGAACGTTTATAATTAGTACCGTCTGTCATAATTAATGCAGTCTTAGATTGCAGTTCGGGAGAAAAAACAAAATCAATGCCTGTGTAAATTTTTTCTTTCTTCAAACGCTTTCTCACCATTTGCATAAATACACAATGATGTGTTTTAGAAACATCCGCTACCAGTATTTTAGTAGGGTCCGTCTTTCCTCCGGCACCACCGGATGCAATAATTTTTTTCTTTAGCTGATACGCAGCTTTCAATAAATTTAATTTAGGTGTAAAACTATCAATTGCATCAACAATATAATCGTAATTATCTTGTTGAATAATTTCAAATGCTTTAGTTGGTGATAAAAATTCTTTGATGACAGTAATTTGTATTTCAGGATTAATATCATTCAGTCTTTCATACATCAAATCTGCTTTTGACATTCCGTGTGTTGATGCCATTGCCTGAATTTGCCGGTTGCGATTAGTCGGATCTACTACATCACCATCCACTATTGTCAGTTTACCAACACCGGCTCTGGCAATAAATTCAGCAGCAAAGGATCCAATGCCACCTAATCCAACAACCAACACATGACTGTTATTGAGTTTATTTAATGCTTCTTCTCCTATTAGTGCCGTTGTTCTTGAAATCCAATGCCTGTCTTGCATTTTAGTGTATTTAAACGCAAAGGTAGTAAAGTTTTCTTTGCGCCTTTGTGTGAAAAATTAAGGCAAACTATTTAACTTGTAATTTAAAATGCAAAATATTGTTACAACATTTTAAATCTTCAAAAATAATTTGCGGTGTGGATGAAGCAGGTCGTGGTTGCCTTGCCGGACCTGTAGTAGCAGCAGCCGTTGTCTTACCAAAAAAATTCAAAAATGAAATACTGACTGATTCCAAACAATTAAAAGAAAAAGACAGAGATGCTTTGCGGATTATTATTGAAGAAAATGCAATTGCATTTGGTATCGGCATTATTGATAATTATAAAATCGATGAGGTAAATATTTTACAGGCAACTTATTTAGCGATGCATGATGCGATTAGCTCATTAAAAATAAAACCTGAACTATTATTGATTGATGGTAATCGTTTCAAACCTTACAAAAAGATTGCACACGAAACTATTATTAAAGGAGATGGTAAATTTATAGAGATTGCCGCAGCATCTGTTTTGGCAAAAACATACAGAGATGAAATTATGAGAAAGCTACACGAAGAATTTCCCATTTATAACTGGCATAAAAATAAAGGGTATCCGACTGTTGCTCATAGAAAAGTCATTTATGAAAGGGGAAGCTGCAATTATCATCGCCATAGCTTTCAATTATTAAAGCCTGAGCAGTTTACTTTATTTTAGTGCTGTTTTTTGCAACAGATTGTTTATTTTTGATAAAACCAAAAAAATATGCTAAACCAACAACCTACTCTTGGTCAAAGAATCCGTTATAAATTTGAAAATACTTTATCTAAAGGCACACCTGCAATGATTATGTGGCTTGGAATTGTTTCGCTGATTTTAGTGCTCATCTGCGGGATAATTATTTTAGCCCTAAGTATTAAAGATTCTCCCGACTCTGAAAGTTCCCTTGGTTTTATTGAAGGTACCTGGAAAAGCTTAATGGCAACACTTGATCCCGGAACTATGGGTGGAGATGAAGGCTGGGCTTTTCGCATTATACGTTTTATCGCAACGTTAGGTGGTATTTTTATTATTTCTATTTTAATCGGAGCTATCGGTTCCGGAATTGAAAGTAAGTTGGATGAATTGCGCAAAGGAAAATCCAAAGTGCTGGAATCCAATCATACACTAATTTTAGGCTGGTCGCCTAAAGTCTTTTCTATTATTGAACAACTCGTCATTGCCAATGAAAATCAAAAAAAACCTCGAATTGTAGTGATGGCTGATATGGATAAAGTGGAAATGGAAGATGAGGTACGGTCTAAAATTGCAGATACCAAAAATACAAAAGTGATTTGTCGGTCCGGTAGTCCGTTAGACTTATATGACTTGGAAGTAGTTAGTCCGCATGATGCTCGTTCTATTATTATTTTATCACCTGAAAACAATGAAAATGCAGATACATACATCATCAAGTCTGTATTAGCCATTACCAATAATCCAAATCGCAAGAAAGATAAATACCATGTAATCGCTGAAATTACAGATCCCGAAAATATGGAAGCAGCAGAAATGGTTGGTGGCGACGAAGCCGTCTTTGTTATTTCCGGTGACCTGATTTCACGAGTAACTGCTCAAACCTGTCGTCAATCAGGGCTAAGTACAGTATATACCGAAATACTGCAATTTGAAGGAGATGAAATCTATTTCACAGAAGAAAAATCATTAATCGGTAAAACGTTTAAAGAGGCATTATTTGCTTATGAGACCACATCTGTTATTGGAATTCTTACAGCAGAAAAAAACATTCTTTTAAATCCTTCTATGGATACTGTAATAAATAGTGGCGATCAGATTGTTGGGATTTCAGAAGATGATGATACATTGATTGTTTCAAACAAAAAAGAGTACAATATAAACGAAAGTATTATCTCAAACGGAATTGACACACATTTGAAAAAAGAAAGAACGCTCATTCTTGGATGGAATCAGAAAGGAATGCGTATTGTAGAAGAGCTTGACAATTATGTAGGTGAAAACTCTGAAGTATTAATTGTAAGTGTGAATGAACAGGCACATACTCATGTAGAGGAACTCAAAAAAAATATCTCAAAACAGCATATCACATTAAAAAAAGGTTTGATTACTGACCGTAAGACTCTTGAGGATTTACAATGTGAGAATTTTGATCATATTATTATACTCAGTACACGACCTGAAAATATTCAGGAAAATGATGCACGCACATTAATTTGTTTATTGCATTTACGAAACCTCTCCGAAAAAGCAGGTAAAGATTTCAGCATTGTCTCCGAAATGTTAGATGTGAGAAATCGCGCACTTGCAGAAGTTGCTAAAGCGGATGATTTCATTATCAGTGATAACTTAATAAGTTTAATGCTTACACAAATAGCAGAAAACAAACACCTCAAGAAAGTTTACGACATTTTATTTGAAGCAGATGGTTCTGAAATTTATTTAAAACCTGCTCTTAATTATGTATTGCCGGATACCAAAACAAATTTCTATACAATACTGGAGAGTGCCGCACGGAAAAATGAGGTAGCGATAGGATATAGAATTGTTGGAGACGAACGAGATGCTTCAAAACATTACGGAGTAAAAATAAACCCTAAAAAAGATGAAGAATTTATATTGACGGCTAATGATAAAGTTATTGTATTGGCAGAAGATTACTAACTCCAGCGCTCGTCCGTTACACAACGATTGGGATATTTTCCAAGATGTGTTTTGTCTTTGTAATATTCCATAATTTCACGCATATCTTTATCCATATCTCCTGTCGGATAAAAGATTTTATCAACGATTCCCTCTTTAACATCAAAATCCAAATATCCTAATGCTATCGGTACATTTGCTTGCACTGCAATATGATAGAAACCCGTTTTCCATTGCTTGCGTTTGCCTCGTGAGCCTTCCGGTGTAATTACCATACAAATTCTTTTTTCCCTTTTTATAGAATTTACCATAGCATCCACCAGACTTATTTTTTTCTTTACATTACCAATTTTTGGTGTTCGGTCTATGGGTATGCAACCTAAATATCTCAACAGCCAATTCATTGGCCAAAAAAATGCTTCTTTCTTAACAGCAATTTTCGCAGGAATTTTAGCCAATACAAAAACAGCTTTCCCAATTGCCATATCCCAGGCCGATGTGTGCGGGGCAACAATCAGTACGCATTTATCCAATGGCTTTAACGCATCTACATTATACGACCACCCTTTTACCAGTAAAATTAATCTCGAAATTATTTTCAGCATAAAATTTGATTAAAGCGCAAAGGTATAAGTATTATAATTAATTTCTTTTATCAGAAACCACTACCTAAATCTTATGACTCATAACATTCTCAGATGTATCTTTTATCCAAACTAAATTTTTCGGGATGGCAAGGTGTGATATCTTTATAAAAATCCATCATCGTACGCATATCATCTTCCAGGTTTGTCGGATAAATAATTTTTCCTATGCCAGCAATTTTATTTTTATAATCCAAATACCCTAATAAGATAGGCACATTGGCCATCTTTGCTGTATACCAGAAACCGGTCTTCCATTCCGTACGTAAACTACGGGTTCCTTCAGGTGTTACCATTATGTGTAACTCTGGATGCTCTTTAAATAAATTTGCCATGGCTTCTGTCATGCTTGGACGTTCCTCACCTGGATTTTTGGGGGTTCGGTCTATAGCTATGGCGCCCAAATTCAACATAATGCGTTTAAATGGAAAACGAACCCATTCTTTTTTTACCGTAAAGCGTAAAGGCAAACCCATCAAGTCAAATGCAGCCTTAGCAATCGGTAAATCCATATTAGCAGTATGCGGAGCTGCAATTGTAATGGATTGTTTAATACCAACTATTGCTTCTGTCTTTAGTTTCCAACCTAATGCTTTAAAAATCAGTTTAAATATCCAGCGTATCATAATTACTACAAATATGCACTTTTTTTCTTATTTATAAAATTGACACTTGTCATCAAAATAAAGCTCGGTTTTCTTGCAACATTAGAATTAAACTCTTAAATTAGTTGTTATAGCAACTATTACTATCGCAATGATGTCAGATTTTATAAAAGCATTTGAAGACAAAGCACCCGAAATTGTATTCGAGTGGAATGATACACCAACCGGCGCACAAGGTTTTTTGGTAATTAATTCCCTGAGAGGCGGAGCTGCCGGCGGTGGTACACGCATGCGTCAGGGCTTAACCAAACATGAAGTAATTTCCCTTGCAAAAACCATGGAGATTAAGTTCTCAGTTTCCGGTCCGGCTATTGGCGGCGCAAAATCCGGTATTAATTTCGACCCGAAAGATCCACGCAAACGTGAAGTATTGGAACGTTGGTATAAGGTGGTTGCACCAATTCTGAAGAATTATTACGGCACCGGTGGCGATATGAATATTGATGAAATTGATGAAGTTATTCCGATTACAGAAGAGTATGGTATATGGCATCCGCAGGAAGGAATCGTGAATGGTCATTATCGTCCGACAGAACGCGATAAAATTAATAAAATAGGGCAACTTCGGGTTGGCGTTTCCAAAGTTTTAGAAGATAGTGAATATACTCCATCCAAGAAAGAAGGTTATGTAGTAGCAGATATGATTACCGGATATGGCGTGGCTGAATCTGTGAAACATTATTATCATCTTTGGAAAAATGAAAATTTACAGAATAAGAAGGCAACCATACAGGGATTTGGAAATGTTGGGGCTGCTGCTGCGTATTTTTTAGCACAACAAGGTGTAAAAATTACCGGGATTATTGATATTACGGGTGCTTTGATTGATGAAAATGGATTGGATTTTGATCAAATAAAAGAACTTTTTTTAAGCAGGAAAAATAACAAATTGACGCATCCAAATCTGATGCCTTTTGAACAGGCACAAACCGAGTTTTGGAAAACTAAAGCAGATATTTTTATTCCGGCAGCAGGTTCACGTTTTGTCAGTGAGGAAAATTTAGAGGCAATGCTGCATGCCGGTGTTGAAGTCATCTCATCCGGTGCCAATGTTCCATTCAACGACCCTGAGATTTTTTATGGAAAAGTATTAAATAAAGCAGATGCGAGTATTGCTGTAATACCTGATTTTATTGCAAATTGCGGTATGGCCCGTGTATTTGCTTACTTAATGGGGAAAAATATAATGATTACTGATGATGCTATCTTTCAGGATGTATCAAAAATAATTTCAGACGCATTGGTTAAAGTACATGAAAAAGACAAACGTTCTATTTACTTAACCAAAAATGCGTTGCAAATTGCAATTGAAGAATTAAGTTAATTAGCTAATGATGAAATTAGCTATATCTAATTGAAGAATTAATAAATTAAAACTATGCCTATCTATCACCAACTCGGAAAAATACCACAGAAACGACATACCGTTTTTAAATCAGATAGTGGTAACTATTACTACGAACAACTTTTTGGTACAGAAGGTTTTCATGGTCATTCATCCTTATTATATCACGTTCACAGACCAACGCAAGTAAAAGAAATTTTATCATCAAAAGACATAACACCGAAAATTGCTATTGATAAAAATATCAAAGCTTTGTTGTTGCAAGGGTTTCAAATAAAAGCAGAAGATGATTTTTTAGATAGCAGAAAAGATTTATTGGTTAACAACGATTGTGTGATTGGGTTGGCAGCACCGCGTAAATCCATGAAGACTTATTTTTATAAAAATGCGGATTCCGATGAATTAATTTTTATTCATAAAGGCAGCGGTACTTTGCGCACCTTCATGGGTAATATCCCTTTTGAATACGGCGATTATTTAATTATTCCAAGGGGCATGATTTACCAGATTGAATTTAATACGGAAGACAATCGTCTGTTATATATGGAATCACATGCTCCGATTTATACACCGAAGCGTTACAAAAATGCTTCCGGACAATTACTGGAACATGCACCATTTTGTGAACGTGATTTTAAATTGCCAAACACATTAGAAACGCACGACGAGAAAGGTGACTTTCATATCAAAATAAAAAAACAAAACATGTTACACGAGTTCGTGTATGCAACACATCCTTTTGATGTGGTGGGTTACGATGGTTATAATTTTCCATTCGGATTCAGCATACACAATTTTGAACCGATAACCGGGCGTGTGCATCAGCCGCCACCGGTACATCAAACATTTGAAACGGCGGCTTTAGTTGTTTGCTCATTTTGTCCGCGTTTGTATGATTATCATCCGGCAGCCATTCCTGCGCCTTATAATCACAGTAATATTGACAGCGACGAAATGTTGTATTACGTGGATGGCGATTTCATGAGCAGAAACAATATCGAGCAAGGTCATATTACTTTACACCCGAAAGGTATTCCGCACGGGCCGGCACCCGGTGCGATGGAACGCAGCATAGGACAAAAAGACACGCATGAACTAGCAGTAATGATAGATACCTTCCGCCCATTAATGGTTACAGAAGAAGCCATGAAAATTGACGATGGTAAGTATTATAAAAGTTGGGTGGAATAAATAGCAATATCAAATCAAAAAATATGTCAACAGAATTAAAAAACGTAGAATACGGACTGGAAAAAATCTTCGATGGAGCACAGGATTTTTTACCCCTGCTCGGCACCGACTATGTCGAGTTTTATGTAGGCAATGCCAAACAGGCCGCGCACTTTTACAAAACAGCATTCGGCTTCCAATCCTTAGCCTATGCGGGTCTGGAAACCGGCGTGCGCGATAAAGCATCTTATGTTTTAGCACAAGATAAAATACGACTGGTGCTAACGACACCATTAACTTCAGATTCCGTTATCAACCATCATATCGTAAAACACGGCGATGCTGTAAAAGTAATCGCATTATGGGTAGATGACGCCACCAAATCATTTGAAGAAACCACCATACGTGGCGCAAAACCTTTTATGCAGCCAACCGTAGAACGCGATGAATTCGGTGAAGTCGTGCGTTCCGGCATTTATACTTATGGTGAAACAGTACATATTTTTGTGGAACGAAAAAATTATAAAGGAACTTTTTTGCCTGGTTACCAGACCTGGAAATCGGATTACAATCCAACTCCGGTAGGACTGAAATTTATAGACCACATGGTAGGCAATGTGGGTTGGGGCGAAATGAACCAATGGGTGAAATGGTATGAAGAGGTGATGGGATTTGTGAACTTTCTTTCTTTTGATGACAAACAAATCCACACGGAGTATTCTGCTTTGATGAGTAAGGTGATGAGCAACGGAAACGGCAGAATCAAATTCCCGATTAACGAACCGGCAGAAGGAAAAAAGAAATCCCAAATTGAAGAATATTTAGATTTTTACGAGGGCGCAGGTGTACAGCACATCGCAGTGGCCACAGACGATATTATAAAAACAGTTTCAGAATTGCGTACACGTGGTGTGGAATTTTTAAGTGCGCCGCCACATGCTTATTATGAAGAAATTCCTGCACGCTTAGGCGAGCACATGAGCATTATGAAAGAAGATATTGCTGTTTTGGAGAAGCTCGCAATATTAGTAGATGCAGATGAAGATGGCTATCTGTTGCAGATTTTTACAAAACCTGTAGAAGACAGGCCCACTTTATTTTTTGAAATCATTCAACGCATGGGCGCGAAAGGTTTTGGTGCCGGCAACTTCAAAGCATTATTTGAATCTATTGAAAGAGAACAGGAAAAGAGAGGAACTTTATAAGTAAACATCATTGCGAACGCAGTGAAGCAATCTCTTCATTAAATTTTAAAAGATTGCTTCGTGCCTCGCAATGACGAATAAAATAAACCAAAAATGAATTTCAACTACGGATTTATACTCGAATCAACAGCAAAAAAAATCAAGCTGGAACTGCAGCGCAAGTTCAATGAACACGACGTTGACATTACAGTTGATCAATGGGTGGTTTTATTGGAACTGCATCAGCGCGGTACACAAAACCAGGTAGCATTGTGCGAGCATTGCGCAAAAGACGCACCAACGATTACGCGTATTATCGAATTACTCGTAAAAAAAGAATTAATTATTCGCGAAAGTTGCAAAGAAGACAGGCGAAGATTCAATATATCATTAAGTAAAAAAGGGAAAGCGCTGATACAAAAATTATTACCTGTTGTCATTGAATTCAGAAAACAAGGCTGGAACAACTTAACAGAAAAAGATATTGCACATATTGAAAGAATAACTAAAAAAATACAGGAAAATTTATCTAATTAAAACTTTGTGAACTTAGTGTCTCAGTGCTAAGAATAAACTACTAAGACATTAAGAACACTAAAAAATAAGCAGCATGACATTACAAGAACTTACCGCAAATAATGAACATTTCACCATACATAATTTACCATATGGTATCTTCTCAACACCAACAAAAATGAAACGCGCAGGAATTGCCATCGGAAATTACATTATTGATTTATCCGTTTTGTTTGAGTTAGATTTTTTTGAAGAGAAGATAAAAACAAATGTTTTTAACCAGAATACTTTGAATGATTTTATCGCATTAGGAATAGAAACTTGGGCGTTTGTAAGAAAAAAAATTCAGGATTTATTAGTAAACAAATCTGAATTCTATAATGAAAATTGTAATCAGTTTTTATACCGTCAAAGCGAAGCCGTAATGCATGTGCCTGTAAAAATTGGTGATTATACCGATTTCTATTCTTCAGAAGAACATGCAAGTAATGTCGGCAAAATGTTTCGTCCTGCCATGGAACCTTTATTGCCGAACTGGAAGCACATGCCGATTGCTTATCACGGAAGAAGTTCTTCCATTATTACCACCAACACACCGGTAAAAAGACCGTACGGACAAGTTTTAAAAGGAGAAGAAGTGATTTATTCTCCTTGTCAAACTCTTGACATTGAAATCGAATTAGGATTCATTATAGGCAAAGAAAACAAACTCGGTGAACCTGTTAACATCAAAAATGCACATGAACATGTTTTTGGAGCAGTGCTCTTAAATGATTTTTCCGCACGTGATATTCAACGCTGGGAATATCAGCCCTTGGGTCCGTTTTTAGGAAAAAACTTTGCAACCGCTATTTCGCCATGGATAGTAACCATGGAAGCGTTGGAACCATTCACGACGGATGCACCCACTCAAACACAAGCAGTTTTGCCTTATTTACAGGAAGAGAAAAGGATGAACTTTGATATAGAAATTTCTTTTGACATTGAAACAGTCAACAAAAATAAAGCAACCGTGGCAGTGACCAATTCAAAATATCTTTACTGGACCATGGAACAACAAGTGGCGCACCATACAGTAAATGGCTGCAATTTGCAGGTAGGTGATTTATTAGGGACAGGAACCATTTCAGGAAAAGAAAAAAATAGTTTCGGGAGTTTACTGGAATTAACCTGGAATGGAAAAGAAAAAATAAAAATAGGAAATACAGAACGCACATTCTTACAAGATGGCGACACAACTATATTAAGCGCTATATGTAAAAATGGAGATAAACAAATCGGTTTTGGTGAATTAGCCAATTTGATAATTAGTTAATTTGAAAATGAAAATTCATAATGTAACTGCTTACGACTTTTTGCTCACGACTCACGACTAATATATGTACAATTTAAAACAAGAATACGATAAATACACAGACGAAGATTTTCTCGTTTGGAAACTATTGTATCAACGCCAGCGCGTGTTGCTGCAAAACATGGCTTCTAAAGAATTTATCGAAGGTATGGATGAAATGCATTTTAGTGATGATAAAATTCCGGACTTTACTCATGTCAATAATGTATTAGCAAACACTACAGGTTGGCAAATCGAAGTGGTTCCGGGTTTAATTCCGGACAAAGATTTTTTTGAATTGTTGGCGAATAAAAAATTCCCTTCTTCCACCTGGTTGCGCAAACTGGAAAATCTGGATTATCTCGAAGAACCTGACATGTTTCACGATTGCTTTGCGCACATGCCTTTACTTACAGAGCAATTCTTCGTAGATTATTTACAGGAGCTTTCCAAAATTGCATTAAAACACATTGATGATGCTTTAGCAATTGAGTTGATTGGTCGTATTTACTGGTTTACCGTAGAGTTTGGGTTGATACAACAGGAAAACGGCATGCGTATTTATGGCGCAGGTATCTTATCGTCGAGTGGAGAAAGTATTTTTTGCTTGGGTGATAAAGCCAATCGAAAACCATTTAACATAAAGGAAATTATGGAATTGCATTATTATAAAGATCATTTTCAGGATCGCTATTATGTTATAAATTCCTACAAAGATTTGTTTGATGCCATTCCTGAAATCGACAATTTGATGGAACACGCATTGAATACTATTCCGCATGATAAGAATATAAATGCAACACCTTTGGATTTTTCCCTCTAACTTCCTAAAGGGAGAACACCGAAAGAAAAGTTCAACATTTAAAAATAGAAAATAGTCTCTATTGGGATCTAGGATATGAAAAAGACAACATTAAAACAAATAAAATCAAGCATTCGGAAGAAACAAATCAAAGATGGTTTCTTTGACGGAAGATTCGCGCCAAAAACACAGCCCAATAAAAAGAAAGTGCAGAACAAAAATGCATGTAGATTAAGAATAATTATTAACGATTGACAATTAACGATGAACAATTAATTTTTTATTTACGCAATACGAACTACTTAATACTGAATACTATCATGAAAACAATTATACCAAACGAAATCGGCATCAAAGCCATCTCCAACTTTTTAACATCTGCAGTAGTGCCAAGACCTATCGCATTTGTTAGTACTATCAATGCAGACGGTCAACCCAATTTGAGTCCTTTTTCTTTCTTCAATGTGTTCAGCTCCGATCCTGTCGTTTTGATTTTTTCAGCAGCAAAAAGTGCCTTAACAGGTAAGCAAAAAGACACCTATCATAATGTAAAAGCAATTCCTGAATGTGTGATTCATATTGCCAATTACGCGATGGTGGAACAATTATCAGTAACAAGTGGCGCGTATCCTTCAGAAGTAAATGAATTTATAAAAGGTGGTTTTACAGAAGAACCATCTGTGATGGTAAAACCACCACGCATTAAAGAAGCACCGATTGCATTTGAATGTAAAGTAACACAAGTAATAGAATTAGGTGATAAAGGCGGCTCCGGAAATTTAATCATTTGTGAAGCCTTGCTAATTCATGTAGATGATAATTTATTAGATGAAAACGGAAATGTAATCGCTGAGAAATTAGATCCGATTGCACGTTTAGGCTATAACAATTACGTGCGTTTTACCAAAGAAGATATTTTTGCAACACCAAAACCATTAAAAGCATTTGGCGTTGGCGTAGATGCGATTCCACAATGGATAAAAGAGGAAGCTGTACTAACAGGAAATGAATTAGGCAAATTGGCCAGCATTGCTGAAATTCCGAATAAAGAAGACATCAACAACGACAGCGAATTAGTAGAACTAATTTCCGACTACAAAGACCAAAGCATTAATGAACTGAAACGCCTTTTGAGTGAAAATAAAATCAAAGAAGCATGGCTGGTGTTGCTGAATATCTAATTTATTTCATCACCATATAAATCTGCCATACGCCAAAACCCACGCACCAGATATTAATAAATGCATTCATAATACCATCGGCTAGTCCAACAGTATACATGCCATTCAGGATATTAAAACTGAAATCACACAAGCCTAAAAATATCATGGCACCGGCAGCAACTAAGGTGTAGTTTTTCCATTTAAGATTATTTCTATTGAAATAAGCCATCAACAAAACAATACACAAAAACAAATCAGGCAATGGAAAGCTATGTTCAAATTTTGTATAATAATCAGGATAATTCGGATTTTCAAAACCAATTGTAAAGAATGCTGTCCAAAACAGTATTAATCCAACAGCAGTGAGTAGTTGTAATATGTATATAGTTTGTTTCATATCTTACCACAAAGTCACTAAGTGCACTAAGGCCGTTTCTGTACTTTTTGAATACTATTTCTCATAAACCATTCAACTAATGAAGGAAAAAATCGTTTTAAAAATAAAGTCATTTTTCCATCAAAACCCGGAATAATCATTTTTTGTTTTTTCTGAATTCCTTTTAAAACAGCATTCGCCACAAACTCAGGTTGCAGCAATTTCGAATTGCCTGCAATCGCTTTTGTTTCTTTAGGCTTATTTATATTTTCAGCTTCAAATCCAGGCGTGTCGGTATCCGGCGGGCACAAGACAGAAACATGTATGTTGTATTGTATCAGCTCTTGCCTTAATGCATCCGAAAAACCAATAATACCGAATTTACTCATGCAATAATCCGTATAACCGAAAACGCCTAAAAATCCTGCTATAGAAGATGTATTAACGATGTGTCCGCCTTTTTGTTTCATGTAAGGAACCATTGCATAGCAACTGTTCCATGTTGCATATAAATTTGTCTTTATCGTCTTGTCAAAAATTTCAGGTGTGATGTTTTCAAAATAATCCGGCTGTGCAATACCAACACAATTGATTAAAATATCCGGTATACCATTTTCATAAATGGCATTTTCAAAGACAGACTGTACACTGTTAATATCGGAAATATCTGCTGGATAAGCGTTTATTTTCTGTGCTGTATTTTCAGATAACGATTTTATTTCAGTTACTGCGCTTTCCAGTTTTAAAACTGTTCTTGCAAAGATAATTACATTACTACCTTCCTTTGCTAATGCTTTTGCAACTGCCAATCCAATACCTGTTGAGCCGCCGGTAATGAATACCGTTTTATTGTGATAAAAACTCATTTCCTATTTTTGTTTAAGTGTAGTAAAGTCCAGTGTTTTCAACCAGACCATTGTCTTAGCAAATCCGTCTTTGTATGAAATCTTTGGAGTCCAATCTAACTCTCTCTTTGCTTTATCAATTGACCAGCGCAAACGTGAGCCCAGATTTTTTACGGTATATGTAGTAAGTAATGGTCTGTCTTTTTTATTAAATAGCTTTCCGAAAAATTCCATCAGCACCGCAACAACATATGCCAGCCAATAAGGAATATGCATTTTTACTTCTTTTGCTCTTATTTCTTTTGCGATACTATTTGTAAATTCTTCCAGTGTAATACTTTCGCCATCATGCACTAAATAGCCATTGCCGATTGCACGTTCATCTTCAGAAATCAGCATCAACAAATCGATTAAATTTTCAATATAAGTTGGCCACACCATCGCATTTTTACGAATGAAAACCATTTCTTTTTTTAAAACGGCATCTGCTAAATGCGGTACGAAAGTCTTATCACCAGGTCCGAAAATCCAGCAAGGATATACCATAGTGACCGGCAATTTTTTTTCTTTATAATATTTCCATGCTACTTCCTCCGCTATTATCTTTGTATCAGGATAAGGCTCATTCCAGGGTGTTAATGGAAAAGTTTCATCCATCACTACATCTTCTCGCAAACCAAATACATCATTGGTACTTATTTTCACCAATCGTTTTACATTGGCTTCTGATGCAGCACGACAAACATTTTCTGTTCCATTAATCATTACCTGTTGAAAAATCTCATATTTTCCCCAATCGGAAACAAAAGCTGCGCAATGAAATACGATATCAATATCATTAGTGATTCCCTTTTTTACATCTTCATAGTTTCGGATATCACCGTAAATTATTTCTACATTCTTGTCTTGAAGGTTTTTTACGTCAGGATCATTCGGCAACACAAAAGCACGAACGCTATTGCCTTTGGCCAAATTGGCGTTTACCAAATGTGTGCCGACAAATCCTGTGGCTCCGGTAATGAAAACTTTAGTAGACATATTCTAAAGTTCGTAAAAGAAATTGGATAAACAAAAAAACCTGTCAAGTAAACTTGACAGGTATATTTAAGAAATTTGTGAAATTAAAATAAACAGCTAATCCTATCTGCCGACAGACAGGCGAAGAGCCAGATGAGCATCGTTATTTTCCTGTTTTGCGTTTTCTTTCATTTTCATCTAAATAAATTTTACGCAAACGAATAGATTTTGGTGTTAATTCAACATATTCATCGCCTTGAATATATTCCAATGCTTCTTCTAAAGAAAATTTAGTAACCGGTATTAATCTTGCTTTGTCATCAGTTCCTGAAGCACGAACGTTGGTTAATTGTTTTTTGATAGTAACATTCACCACTAAATCATCTTGTCGTGAATTTTCTCCAATTACCATACCACTATACACCTGATCGCCGGATTCAACAAAGAAACGACCTCTGTCTTGTAACTTATCCAACGAATATGCAATGGCTTCTCCTGTTTCTTTAGAAATCATCGAACCATTGATACGACCTTTAATTTCACCTTTATGTTTATCATACTTGATAAAACGATGTGCCATTACTGCTTGTCCTGAAGTAGCCGTAATCATTTCTGTTCTCAGTCCAATTAAGCCTCGAGACGGAATCTCAAAATCCATAATAGAACGATTGCCTTTCAGCAACATATTTTTCATTTCACCTTTTCTTTGTGTAATCATTTCAATCGCCGTACCGGCTTTTTCTTCAGGCAAGTCGATGGTTAACTCTTCGATTGGTTCACATTTTTGCCCATCAATCTCTTTAAAAATTACCTGTGGCTGACCAACCTGTAATTCATACCCTTCGCGTCGCATGGTTTCAATTAAAACAGATAAGTGTAATACACCACGACCGAATACTAAGAAAGAATCAGCTGTTTCACCTTGTTGTACACGCAACGCTAAGTTTTTTTCCAATTCTTTATGTAATCTGTCTTTTATATGTCGTGAAGTAACAAATTTTCCTTCTTTACCAAAAAATGGAGAATCGTTAATCGTGAATAACATACTCATCGTTGGCTCATCTATAGAAATAGCGGCCATTGCTTCCGGATTTTCCGCGTCAGCAATCGTATCACCGATTTCAAATCCTTCAATACCTACAATCGCGCAAATTTCTCCTGCAGGCACTTCATCTACTTTTATTTTTGCCATTCCTTCAAACAGCATCAAATCTTTTATGCGAGATTTTGTAATTGTTCCGTCACGTTTAATTAAAGCAACAGGCATATTCGTTTTCAATGTTCCTCTAAACACACGGCCTACTGCTATACGACCAACGAAAGAAGAGAAATCCAAGGAGGTGATTTGCATTTGAGCAGTACCTTCCGCAATCTTTGGTGCAGGAATATGCTCAATAATACAGTCTAACAAATCCACCACATTCGTTGTTGGTTTTTTATAGTCAGTACTCATCCAGCCATTTTTAGCTGAACCGTATATGGTTGGAAAATCCAACTGTTCTTCCGTGGCATCTAACTGGAACATCAAATCAAATACCTTTTCGTGCACTTCATCCGGTGTACAATTTTCTTTATCTACTTTATTGATGACCACAATTGGTTTCAATCCTAATTGTAACGCTTTCTGTAAAACAAACCGTGTTTGCGGCATGGGTCCTTCAAATGCATCTACAAGCAAAAGCACACCATCCGCCATTTTCAATACACGTTCCACCTCACCTCCAAAATCCGCGTGACCGGGTGTATCGATAATATTAATCTTGTAATCTTTGTATTTTACGGCAGCATTCTTTGCAGTAATAGTAATACCTCGCTCACGCTCCAATTCATTGTTATCCATAATTAAAACACCCGTATTCTCATGCTCGGAGAATGTTTTACATTCCCAAAGAATTTTATCTACTAAAGTGGTTTTACCGTGGTCAACGTGTGCAATAATTGCAATATTTCTGATTTTCTGCATAAAATGAATTGATTAAATTTCGAGGTGCAAAGGTACAGTATTATAGACGCTTTTACTAATAATACACCTATTCACAATAATTTTTTGACTTTTGGTTTCAGAGTTTTAACTTTATAGTAATGTGCGATACCTTTGTTCATATTCCATCTTCAACAACAGCATCCGTTATTTTTGGTAAAAACAGTGATAGAGAACCCAATGAGGCTCAGCAAATTGTATCTTATTCAAGAAATATACGTGATAAAAAGACGATTCAGGCTACATTTATTGAAGTTGAACATCCGGCAGCAACTTACGAAGTTATTTTGAGTAAACCGTTCCAAATGTGGGGTGCAGAAATGGGTTGCAATGAATATGGTGTCTGTATCGGGAATGAAGCCGTATTTACCAAAATGCATTTTGACAAAAAAAATATTGGCTTAACAGGGATGGATTTATTACGGCTAAGCCTCGAAATATCCAAGACGGCTAAAGAAGGCCTGGAAAATATTATTTCTTATCTTGAAAAATATGGACAGGATGCTTGTGGCGGCTATACCGATAAAAATTTCTATTACCATAACAGTTTTATCATCGCGGATAAAAATGAAGGGTATGTTTTAGAAACAGCCGGCAAACACTGGGTGTATGAAAAAGTAAACGGCTACCGCGCCATTTCAAACGGACTAAGTATAGAAGAAAAATACGATAGCATCAGCAAGGATGCGATTTCATTTGCAACAAAAAAAGGATGGATAAAAAAGAAGGAACCATTCAACTTTAAAAAAGCATATAGTCAATGGCTGATGCCCAAACTGGCTGCCTGCGAATTCAGAAGAAACAGTAGTGAACAAAGCGGAAAATCGTTTTCAAATTTTACCATTGAAAATGCCTTTCAAATTTTACGTTCTCACGGAAAAGCTGATTTTTCACCGGACAAAGGAAGCACTCAGTCTATCTGTATGCACGCATCAGGTTTGTTTACGCCACATCAGTCCGTCGGGTCTATGGTCGTAGAATTGAGAAAAGAAAAACCAGCTACAGTATGGCTGACTGGTTCTTCTGCACCATGTTTAAGTCTATTCAAGCCTTTTTATTTTGGAAATGATATTTTGGCTGAAGAAAATTTTAATTCTCCGTCTGCGGTTTTCGATAATTCGTATTGGTGGCAATGGGAGAAACTACATCGTACTATTTTGAAAAACTATGATGAATCGATTTCTTTTATACAATTCAAACAACTGGAACTGGAAAAATTATGGATTAAATATGATAAAATTCTGACAGAAGAAAATTGGAATCTGATCAATGCAAAACAAGTTTCATTAAAAGCAATAAAAGAAAGTATCGAAGTCAGAAATTACCTGCTTTCTAAAACCTATCCGAATAAAACAGGATTTCTTTACAATCAATACTGGAAAAGGTTAAACAAAAAAGCAATTATTCATCTTTTGTAATAATACTTTATAAACAACAAACAGTATTTTTATACTATGAAAACCTGGCTCTTCTTTTTTTTAGTATTCAGTAACTTCTTATTAAATGCACAAGTTATCTTTCAGGAAAGTTTTAATGATACGTCGTATAAAACAAGCTGGTCAACTACTACACATATAGAACAAGCATTATGGCTGGGAAAAGAAAACAGCAATTACCTTCGTTTTCATCCAAATTTTCAAAATCAATCTATTATTACGCCAACTATTACTGCAAATTTAGGGAACTATACTTTATTTTTTGAATGGAATAAAGCACGAACTCAGACTCCAGATTCAGTACAAGTACAATTATCTGTCAACAATGGCACAACTTGGGAAACCATTTATATTATTTATGATGGCAATAGCAGAAACTGGCAAAAAGATTCTGTTGAATTGAATAATATTAGTTCCAATTTTAAAATCCGGTGGAATTATTTTTCATCCGGTAGTTTTCCGTCGCAATATTTTAATCTGGATAATGTGAGTATTGTACAAGATATTTCTACCTCCATAAAAACCCAAACGAATACTATTGATTTTAAAGTGTTTCCGAATCCGGCAAGTGATTATTTTAAAATACAACTGAAAAATCCGATGCTAAAAAGTGGTATACTGACTATATTTAATTCTGCAGGAGAAATTATCTATCAAAAAAATATCGCTGTAATTTCACAAACGTTATATCAATTAGATATCCGAAATTTTAGCAAAGGTGCATATATAGTGCATGCACAATTTGGGGAAGAACAAGTTGAAAAAACCGTTTTAGTACAATGATATGAAGAAGAAAATCTTAATACTTTTTTGTTGCTGCTGCCTTTTTATCAGTGATAAGACTCAAGCAAGAGCCGTTGGTACATTTTATAATTTTAATCTACAGTACAATTCCGCACAAGTTCCTTCAAATACATTTGTTATACAAAATTTCATCCTTAACTGGAATGCATCCAACGGTAAAATCACGATTGCCCACCAACTCAATCCAGGAAAAATAATATGGCAAAACATAACCAATAAAGGCTTTTGCGGTGCAGCACAAGGTAATGAGACTATCACCGAAAGCAGAGGTTCATTCAGAATCGTGGATGTAAAAACAAACATCACACAAACACAAACTATCTCTTCCATTAATTTATCAAATAATCAACTGGAAATTAAAGGTCAGTTTTTATCTGGCATAAACACCAATTACATCTTAACTATTTCTCAAAAATCTGACAATCAGCTACACTTCAATTTACAAACCGACGACAACAACTTTAATCGTTTGTATCTAAGTTATGCCTGCGATAACAATGAACAATTTTTCGGTTTCGGTGAACAGCCTTCTAATTTAAATCATAAAGGCAAACGTGTACCCATTTTAGTGCAGGAACAAGGTATTGGCAGAGGCGATGACTTAACAAACAATGCAATTGTGAATGGCATTGTTAATCTCACATTAGGTTCATCTGTCGGCGATGAATACACCTCTTACAAAGTCGTACCACAATATATTTCTTCTAAATCCAACGCATTGTATTTAGAAAATTATGAATACAGCGAATTTGATTTTACAAAAAACAACGAAGTACAAATTGAGTTGTATGCATATAAATTACAGGCCAGTATTATTTACGCAGAAAATCCGTATCAGGCAATCGAAGAATACACTTCTTATTGCGGAAGGATGCAACCGCTGCCTGCCTGGATTTCTACCGGTGCTGTAATTGGTATGCAAGGCGGCACTGCAAAACTCTACGATGTGTGGAACAAAATGCAGCAGGCAGATCTACCCATAAGTGCTTTCTGGACACAAGATTGGATTGGACAACGCACCACTCTAGCGGGAAAGCAATTATGGTGGAATTGGGAACTCGACAATGACAGGTATCCGAACTGGAATCAATTATATGACACTCTATCCAAAAAGAATATCAGTTTGATGGGTTATATCAATCCTTTTCTCGTAGACGTAACAACAGAAAAACCAAACTTCAGAAGAGACCAGTACAAAGAAGCCACGCAAAATAATTTCTTGGTTCTGAACGATGCAGGTCAGCCGTATCAGGTGCAAAACACTTCGTTCACATCCGGCATTTTGGATGTCAGTAACAACAACTGCAACGCCTGGATAAAAGACATTATAAAAGATGAAATGCTGGCGCGAGTACAAAAAGGCTGGATGGCAGATTTCGGTGAAGCATTGCCTTTTGATGTGGAATTGCACAGCGGTGAAAGCACGGCTACATTTCACAACAAATATCCCGAAATTTGGGAACGCCTGAATAAAGAAGCTATTCAGGAAGCAAATGTAAAAGATACGGTTGTTTTCTTTTCGCGCTCGGGTTACACCAAAAGTCCAATGTATGCAACGTTGTTTTGGCAAGGCGACCAGTTAGTAGGCTGGGGAAAGAATGACGGATTGAAATCAGCCGTCACCGGATTACTTAGCGGCGGACTTTCCGGCTTTACTTTAAATCACAGTGATATCGGCGGCTATACGTCTATCACTATTCCTGTAATAAACTATCTGGTCTTAGGAAGAAGTAAAGAGTTGTTATGGAGATGGATGGAGATGGCAGCCTTTACGCCTGTTTACAGAACGCACGAAGGATTAGGCCCGGATAAAAATTATCAGGTGTATCAGGATACGGCAACGGCAAAACATTTTGCGCGCAATGCAAAAATTTATCGTGCTTGGTATTTTTACAGAAAACAATTAATGCAGGAAGCTGCACAAAAAGGATACCCGATTTGTCGTCCAATGTTTATGGAATATCCTAACGATGCGAACACTTATAATTTATCGTATCAGTTTATGCTTGGAAATGAATTGCTGGTTGCACCTGTTTTAGACCCCAATAAAACTACTGTAAATGTATATCTACCAAGCGGCTCCTGGGTAAATATCTGGACTAATCAAGTCATCAATAGCAGCGGACAAAATTTTACGATTGCAAATTTGCAAGACCGGGCAGCTGTATTTTATAAACAAGGCTCTCTGGTAGGCAATCAATTCAAACAAAATTTATCAGAAGAAGGAATCAACTAATATGCAAACTATAGAAACAGATATCGTAATTATTGGAGCCGGTTATGCAGGAATTGCGGCTGCAAAAAAATTGCATGAAACCAATAAAAATTTTATTTTGTTGGAAGCACGTGACAGAATTGGCGGCAGAACGAATACGGAAACATTGACATGTGGTGCTACAGTTGATTTAGGTGCACAATGGATAGGCCCCACCCAACATCACATCTGGAAATGGGCGAAAGAAACAAATACGGAAACATTTGATACATACGACACCGGTAAAAATATTTTATCCTGGAAAAATAAAATTTCTACGTACAAAGGCACTATTCCAAAAATTGACCCTATCTCTTTAATTGATTTGGGAATAGCCATTGAAAGAATCAATAAACTCTGCAAACAGATTCCGCTGGATGCTCCATGGACACATCCGAATGCACTGGAATACGACTCCATGACTTTGCATACCTGGATGGAAAAAAATATGTTCACGAAGAAAGCAAAACATTTGTTTAATATCGGTGTAGAAACGGTGTTCGCGGCAGGTGCGCATGAAATTTCTTTTCTGCATGCCTTGTTTTACTGCCACAGCGGAGACAATATGGAAGCCCTGATTTCCATTGCCAATGGCGCTCAACAAACTTTATTAAAAGGTGGCACACAAGGTTTATTACAAAAAATAGCGACACCGTTTCAGGATAAAATTTATTTGAACCATCCTGTTTTAAAAATTAATCAGGATGAAAATATTATCACTGTTGAATCAGAAAGATTAACTGTCCGTGCTAAAAAATGCATTTCCACTATTCCACCAACATTATTAAGTTCCATTCGTTTTTTACCTATTTTACCGCAACGCAAAGCGCAATTACTGCAACGCGTACCGATGGGCGCTGCCATGAAGTGTTTTTGTATTTACAAAACTCCCTTCTGGCGCAAACAGGGTTTCTCCGGACAAATTGTAAGCGACACCTTACCGGTAAGAGTAACATTCGATTGCACCAATAAAGAGGATGATTTCGGTGTGTTACTGGTTTTTGTGGAAGGACATAATGCCAGAGATTTTATTGAACAACCGGAATCCGTGCGCAAAGAAAAAGTATTGAATCAACTCGTCACTTATTTCGGCGAAGAAGCAAAAAATATGCTCGAATATAAAGATAAATGCTGGACGGAAGAGGAATTCAGCCG
>DAORIK010000031.1:0-12471 GCA_035438465.1 Chitinophagales bacterium
CATCACCAATCTTAGGTAATCTTTGCCTACTATTCCTTATTCTCGAAATAAGCATGTATTTTTGCTATTTAGATTTGATTTAAATAGCAATTGAACAATTTCAGAAACATAACACAACTGCACATCGGAGAAGATGCCATCATTGGCGAATTCTCCAACGGATATGTTGCCTGTAAATTAATGGCAATGGGTTTGTTGCCGGGTTCCGTGATTTCGCTGCAGCGGAAAGCTCCCTTTGGGGGTGCTTACTATATAAAAGCGAAAAATCATTATGTGGCATTGCGCAAAAATGAAGCAGAAAATGTACTATTAACGAATGATTAAAAAGTACGGACACCTTGAACGTGTCCGGTAAAAGCAATGTCTGACGCCAAAAAGAAAATAGCATTACTCGGAAATCCTAACGCAGGAAAGTCGTCGCTCTTTAATCAGCTTACCGGTTTGCGGCAAAAAGTAGGGAATTTTCCCGGCGTAACGGTAGAGCGCAAAAGCGGATTTATAAAATTAGAAAATAAAGAAATCGAAATCATCGATTTGCCGGGCACGTATAGTCTGTATCCGACTTCATTAGATGAGCGTATTGCCGTAAATGCGCTGATAGATGCTGCCAACAAAGATTATCCGGATGCGATAGTATATATTCTTGATGTTACCAATCTGGAAAGACATTTGTTACTGCTTACACAAATTGCTGATGTGGGTTTTCCGGTATTAGTGGCCTTGAATATGAATGATATTGCCGCGCAGCAAAATATACAATGTGATGAAAAAAAGTTAAGTGTGGCACTGGGTATTGATGTTATAAAAATAAATGGCAGAACAGGCGAAGGTATTGATACTGTAAAATCAAAACTACAAGAGCTTTTAGCAAAAAAGAAGGATGAGACTTTTGTTTCCGGGTTCTACGAACTTACAGACGAAGAAAAAAGTATTGCATTAAAAGTAAGTCAGTTGCTTCCTGTTAAAAACGAATATCACGCGTTACTTTTTGCACATCATTCCAAAAAAATAAATTTTTTAAAAGAGGATAAAAAAAAACAACTTCAGGAAATCGTGTTGCGGAATAATTTCAACCCGCTTAATAATCAGCTGGATGAAATAATGCAGCGTTATAACAAATTCACGCCCATTGTAAACAGTGTTTTAAGTAAATCTTTTTCCACCGCTAAAACATTAACCGATAAAATAGATTTTATCGTTACCAATAAATTTTTGGGACCGGTTATCTTTTTTGCACTGATGCTTTTTATCTTTCAGGCAATTTTTGCGTGGTCTGTTATTCCAATGGATTGGATAGATGCACAATTTGCACACCTCGCTTCTTATTTGCAATCTGTGTTACCTGTTACCATTTTTTCAAGGTTATTAACGGAAGGATTAATTCCAGGCATCAGCGGAATTTTAGTCTTTGTTCCGCAAATCACCGTATTATTTTTATTGATTACATTATTGGAAGAAATCGGCTATATGGCACGTGCTGTTTATATGTTCGATAATATCATGCAAAAATTCGGATTGAATGGAAGAAGTATCGTATCGTTAATTTCAGGTGGCGCGTGCGCTATTCCGGCTATCATGAGTACACGCACAATCAGCAACTGGAAAGAAAGATTAATAACTATTATGGTGACACCGTTAATTAGTTGTTCTGCCAGAATTCCGGTGTTTGCTATATTGATTGGGTTCATCATTCCAAATTATAAAATAGGATATTTTAATTCGCAAGGCTTGGTTTTTATGGCATTGTACTTAATTGGAATTGCGGCGGCATTAATTGCATCCTATGTTTTTAAGAAGATTTTAAAATCGGAAGAATTTTCGTTCCTTATGCTGGAATTACCGGAATACAGAAAACCACACTGGAAAAATGTTTTCTATACATTATATGAAAAAGTAAGTGCATTTGTATTTGGTGCAGGAAAGGTAATTCTCGTTGTTTCATTATTATTATGGTTTTTAGCAAGTTTTGGCCCGAAGAAAGAAATGGAGGAAGCAGTAAATATTGCTACCATCGAATCTTCATTATTGAATGCAGATAAAGAAACTACGGATTTACATATTGCATCTAAAAAATTAGAAGTATCGTATGCCGGACATGCCGGACGTTTGATAGAACCAATTATAAAACCATTGGGTTTTGACTGGAAAATAGGCATTGCATTAATTACTTCTTTTGCTGCCCGCGAAGTATTTGTCGGCACCATTTCTACATTATATTCTATTGGAAAGAATGCAGATGATTTAACGATAAAACAAAAATTACAGCAGGAAACAAATGCGGAAGGTAAACCTGTTTTTACGATGGCAGTAGCATTGTCTTTAGTTTTATTTTATTTATTTGCAATGCAGTGTATGAGTACACTGGCAACCGTTTACCGCGAAACAAAAAGCTGGAAATGGCCGGCAATACAATTTATCTATATGTCAGGAACGGCATATATGGTGTCTTTTGTAGTCTATCAGGTTTTTAAATAATTGGCCTTAACAAAATTTCACCAAAACATTTGTAAGCACAAAGCTGTTTTTACGTCTATATTGAAAACATTATGAAATTTCTTATCACAATTTTTAGTTTGTGTGCATTTGCAGGTTGCAATCAGGCACAAACACAAACAAAAGAGGTTAAAAATAATTCCACAAAAAAAATAAAAAATAGTATGAACACAAACACAGAAGTGGCCACATTTGGTGGCGGTTGTTACTGGTGTATAGAAGCAATTTTCCAGCGATTGGAAGGGGTGGAGAAAGTAGAATCAGGTTTCTCCGGCGGCAATGTAAAAAATCCAACATACAGAGAAGTATGTACCGGAGCAACAGGCCATGCAGAAGTAATTCAAATTACGTTTGACACAACAAAGATTTCTTTTACGGAAGTATTAAAAGTGTTTTTTACAATGCATGACCCCACTACACTAAACAGGCAGGGGAACGATGTGGGCACACAATATCGTTCTGCCGTTTTTTATCATAACGACAAACAAAAAAAAGAAACGGAAGAAATTATTGCTGAATTAAATAAAGCAAATGCATATCCGTCACCTATAGTTACAGAAGTCACAAAATTCGATGCTTTTTATAAAGCAGAAGATTATCATCAGGATTATTACAACCAAAACAGCGGGGAAGGTTATTGCAGATATGTCATTCAACCAAAGATTGAAAAATTTGAAAAAGTATTTAAAGACAGGCTAAAAAAGTAAATGCTTATTTCTCACATTTAATGTTACAGGTTTCTTTTATTCAGTTTCCGGATCAGAGTGTTCTTCTGATTTTCTTTTAGGATAATTAAACAACACGGATGTCATAATCGGAATAAAGAATACTAGAACGGTTACAACAGAAATTATCATATCAAAATGTTCCGACTCAATAAAATGAAAGACGGGATTTTCTTTATAAAAATGAGCAGGAAACGAAAGCAGCAATTTTATTCCTAAAATACCAATTACCACAAACGCAGCAGTTTCAAGAAACGGATATTTTTCCATTAGTTTTACAAACGTTTGAGCAACAAAACGCATGGCTAAAATACCTATGAATACACCTGTCCAGATAAGATAAATATTATCTGTAAATGCAACTGCAGCGAACACATTGTCAATAGAGAATGCCAAATCCATTATTTCTACTAAAATAACAGTAGACCAGAATTTACCAAATAAACCAAAGGTGTACTTGTATATTTTACTTTCACTTTTATTTAGAATATCATCTTCTTTTGTAATAGTTGCTTTTGTACGGAAATAATTGATAAACAAGTAAAGCAGATATAAACCACCCAATGCTTTTAACCACCATATTTTTATCAGCCACGATGCAAGTACAAGACAAATACCCCGAAAAACATAAGCACCGAGAATACCAAACTTTAATGCTTTGTTTCGCTGCTCTTTCGGCAAATCCATAACCATTGTCGCAAGAACAGCGGCATTATCAACAGAAAGTAAACTCTCAATGATTATGAGGTTTAAAATAATTAGCAACGCTTGCTGAATTGAAATATCCTGTAGTATGCTTTCCATGTCTAAATAAACAAAAGACAATTTCCATAAAAAAATTGTTAACAAACATTAACATATTGAATATTTAATGTAAATTTAGAGTGAAAACTGTCTTAAAATATGAAAAAATCACTGTTTCTGCTACTTGTAGCGGTAAGTGCTGTTATACATGCACAAACCAAATATTTTCCTATTCCCGGCTCACGAGAAATTCCCGGTGAAAAAATTAATGGTACACTGGACGATATTACAGATTTTTCCACTTGTACACAAGTTCCGTTTACTATGCCGGATGGAACTAAACTTATGACAGATATTTATCTGCCTATCTTACAGGATAGTTTTGTTTACAATGATACATTGACATTCAGCCTGCTGCCCGCACCATTTCCGCAGGTAAGGATTCCAATATTTGCGGTATTGTTGCAAAAAGGATCTCAATATCTGATATATGATACTATAAACGGTGTTCCCAATCCCAATCCATATCAGCTTCCAATGATATTGGAACGAACACCTTACAATAAAGATGGTGCCATTGAAGGTGCTGCAATGGCATTACTGGGTTATGCAGGAGCTGTACAGGATATGCGAGGAAGGTATACATCTCAGGGAGCTTACCTGCCTCTGTATTCCGATAGCTGGAAGAAGTGGCCATATCACAATTATACTCATGTTCTGGATATTACAGCTCCAACTGACCCCCGAAATGGGAACAATCATGAAGATGGTTATAATACGTTGGAGTTTGTAAAAAATCAATTAGTAAGAAAATATGATTTAAACAGAGATGGTATTTTTGAAACTACAGACCTTGTTTACAACGGGTCGATAGGAAGTTTTGGTGCATCGGCATTGGGATATAATCAGTTGCAGGCAGCAGCGGCACATAAGATTGACCCGACAAAACCGGGCTTAAGATCAATGTTTCCGATTGTAGGACCATTAGAATTTTATAAAAGTACAGGTTACCAAAACGGATGCCTGAGAGATGGGCTGGTTACCGGTTGGTTACGCGGTCAAATTAAAGATACGCGCGATGAAGATAAATATATAGACACCGGTATTGATGATGATATTCATTCTTCTGTAGATTATGGGACACCCGATAAATTTGATGCAGCAAACAAGGCGATTGATCATTTTGTGACCGTACGGTATGAAAACTCTGCTTGTGGATATTATCCTAATTCAATTGGAAGAAGTGATATGGATGCGAGTAAAGCACCTGTTGATATAAATGGTGAAGGCGATAAAAACGGAACGTATTCCAGGTACAAAAATATAGAAGTACCAACCTTCCATGTTGCCGGCTGGTGGGATATCTTTGTTGATGGTTCTATTGAAACACACAAATTTATTCAGGATAATATTACCCAAAAGAAAAATCTTCAAAAAATTGTTATAGGACCATGGGCACACCAAACTATTGCCTCTTCAAGAACAGGTGATAAAACATACCCCAAAAATGTAACAGATATTACGAAAATTGATATTACCAATATTGGCTCCGGCGGAGATATAAATATTGCAGATATTGCTAAATCTGAATTAATCAGCTGGTTCAGATATAACTTAAATTATAACGGGTACAACAAAGTGGGAGAACCTAAAGTTTTAATTCCAAAAGCAACTACCTGGCAAAAACCTTTACCTCAATTGCCGGCATTGGAAGTCCGTTTCCCTTCAGAAGATTATAAAATACAGTTTGCAGATTTATTGAATTTTATTTTGGGAGAAGAAACACTAAAACAAGTACCAGTAGAAGTAAAATTAGGAGCATTGGTAATTCCTTTTAAAATAGATTTACCTGAATTAGGTCCGATCTTAGAAGGGTTTGGTACCTCAGGAAAATTCCAGGGAATTCCTCAATATGATTATACCACTATTCCAAGTATACGTTATTATGTTACCGGTGCTTCTAACGATGATGCTACTATTTCTTATTCTGGAAATTACTGGATGGGTACTGAAGTTTTTCCACCTAATGAAATTCAATGGCATAGTATGTTTTTACATCAAAACGGAAAATTGAATTTTGTTAAACCAACTGTTGATGAAGGCTATAAAACATATGTTCACAATCCCGATGATCCAATCATTACTGTCGGTGGAGGAAATATGATTGAACAGACTCCACAGGGCGACAGAGAAAGTCAGGGACAAATGAATCTGGCAGATACCAATTTTGCCAAATTTACAATGGATAGAGAAGGAGTGGTTAAGTTTGAAACAGACGTATTGCAGGATTCATTATGTATTGTTGGTTTCCCGAAATATAAATTGTATGCGAAATCAAATCCGGGAAATACTCCTTCAGGTCCTACCGATTGCGATTTCTTTGTACGTATTCTTGATGTATATCCTGATGGGAAAGAATTTTTTGTAGTAGAAGGTGCGGTAAATGCACGTGCCAGAGAATTTGCTAAATCAATTGCCGAAGGTAATCAAAATGATAATGCACCATTCAGCAATATTGATATTGGAAAAATTTATGAATATTACTTTCAGGGATATCCAATAGCCTACTCATTTGCACAAGGTCATAAAATAAAAGTTTTGATATCAAGCAGTAATTATCCGCGCTTTCAGGCATGTGCCAATGTTCCGATTATGCCAAACGAGTTTTTCAGAAGAAAACCTGCAGATGGCAGAACATACATTTATAATGGTACAGAATACGCACCGAGGATTTCTGTTCAGCGCATTGCGATTTCCGATCAATATCCATCACAGATAGAGTTGCCGGTATTTGGCAGTACTGCTGTTATTACTTCTGTAAAGAAGCCTAATGCAACAAAAGTTAACTGGGATGTGAATTTATTCCCGAATCCAAGTGATGGGCAGTTTTCTTTGTTTATTAACAAGAACGGAAAATATCTCGCAAATATTTATAACATGATTGGAGAAAAAGTATGGTCGCGCGAGATTACAGAACAACATCTCTTTGAGTTAAAAGATTTTGCGAAAGGACAGTATTTAATGGAGTTAATAGATGTAAAAGATGCAGACCAGAAAGTAACAAAATCATTTACCATAAACTAATAAGAATTACTAACCAAAAAACCTACCAGATGCAAGCTAAAAGTAATTTGCTAAAATTATTTACAGTATTTCTATGTGTTTTCTTCAGTGTGAATACGTATGCTCAGGAAATTTCACTTAAAGGAAAGATTACAGACAAGAATACCAAAGAGGTTTTAATAGGAGCAAATGTTCAAATTAAAGGTACTAATTATGGTGCGGTAACAGATATGGATGGAATTTTTGAAATTAAAGCAGACGTAAAACTTCCCGTTGTATTGACAGTTACCTATTTAGGTTTTGCAGATCAGGAGATAGATGTTGCAGAGGAAAATCAAAATATTTCAGTATCCTTAACAGCACAGGAGATTCGGGTCAGTAATGATGTGGTAATTTCTGCATCCCGTTTAAGTGAGCGCATTCAGACTTCTCCATCTTCGATTCAAAAATTAAATGCAAAACAAATTCAGTCGGTTGCTTCCGGAAATTTTTATCAAAGCTTAGGAAATCTGAAAGAAGTTGATATCACCACCACAAGTATGGGGTTTCAGGTATTTAATACGAGAGGATTTAATACTACTGCACCTGTTCGTATGGTACAATTTATTGATGGAATGGACAATCAGGCTCCCGGTTTAAATTTTCCTGTAGGAAATTTAGTCGGTGCAAATGATTTGGATTTGGAAAGTGTAGAAATAATATCAGGTGCCTCTTCAGCCTTGTATGGTGCCAATGCATTTCAAGGAGTTGTGAGTATGCAAACAAAGAATCCATTTGATTATAAAGACTTACAATTGAAAATAAAAGGAGGTAATCAAAAAATGGCAGATGCACAAATTCGTTATGCAAATGCTTTTGGAAAGAAAAAATATGGAAGAGATGTTTTTGGATTTAAAGTAAGCGCCGAATATTTCAGAGCAAAAGATTGGGTTGCGGATGATACAATTGCAAATACATACGGTGATATCGGTGCCGATGTAAACGTTAGTACAGTAGTTAGAAAGTTACAATTCAGTGAAGATACTGCTATTGCCCGTCAGTTCAGAGCTTTGAATGCCTATTTGGATTTCTTTCCAAATGCATTTCCGGGAACTATAAATGTTCAGGCACCCGGCTATCAGGAAAAAGATTTAACAGACGGAAAGATAGAAAGTATTAAAGCAAATGTTGCTTTATATGCCCGCCCGGTAAAAGATATGCAAATAGAATATCAATATAAATTTGGACGAGGGAATGCTGTTTATCAGGGCGCGAACAGATATAATATTAAAAATATTTTGTTTCAGCAGCATAAAGTACAATTTGATTATAAGGGGGTGTCGGTAAAATATTATACAACTCAGGAAAATGCCGGTAAATCTTATGACATGGTTTTCAGTGCCATTAATTTGTCTAAGATTGGTATCAGCAGGTATGTATCAAATTTTGTGAAATCTTATTTTTCTAAGTTGTCGGATTATACAAACGGATTTAAGAATGATCCACGTGATGAAGATGTACAGACATCAAGAGAATATGCATTACAACAGGCTTTTGAAAATGCCTACTTGCAGCCGGGTACTTATTCATTCGATTCGGCATACAATCTGATTGTGGATGATGCAAATCTTGTAACAGGTGCGAAGTTTCAGGATAAGTCTTCCCTGCATCATGTGGAAGCCAGTTACAATCATACTTTCAAGCATGATATTAACTGGATTGTTGGTTCTTCTTTCCGTATATATATTCCTCGTTCTTACGGTTCTATATTTTTTGATACATTAACAAATAGAGCAGATACACTGGCGGATGGCTCTCCCGATCTAAAAGCAAAATTTATTAACTTAAATACATGGGAAGTAGGTGGCTATACACAAATTAGCGTTGACTTATTTAAGAAACATTTAAAACTGGTAGGTTCTGCCCGTGTTGATAAAGCTGAAAACTTTAAAGTACAGTTTTCACCCAGAATTTCGGCTATAGGTACTTTTAAAGACCATACCTTCAGGTTCTCCTACCAGCAGGCCTTCAGAACTCCAACGTTACAGAATCAGTATATTTCATTAGATCTGGGTGCTATACAATTATTAGGTAATTTAAATGGGGCAGAAGGATATGATTTTCAATCGGTGAAAGATTTCAGAAGTAATTACAATGTTACCTTGGAAGTCGATCCAACAATCTTGAAGCCAATTAAATTAGATCCTATAAAACCTGAACAGGTAAATTCGTGGGAAGTTGGATACCGCGGAGTGTTTGCAAGAAAATTGTATGTAGATATAAATGCTTATTTCAATCGCTATTTTAATTTTATCGGAGACTTGCGTTTCTATATGCCTAAAAATAAAGAAATTGTAGTTGGTACCGAGGCGGGAGCAGATGCAATGTTAACGGGTGCGTATAATCTGATACAGATGCCAACCAATGCTAAACAAAAAGTAGATGCATACGGTGCTTCGATAGGGTTAAATTATTATATCTGGAAATCACTGGTTGGTTCATTCAATTATACGTATGCAGGTATCAATACTAAAAATTTACAAGACCCAATAATTCCCGGTTTCAATACGCCTAATCATAAATTTAACTTAGGAATCAGTGCTCAACGCATTTGGAAAGGTTTAGGATTTGGTGTAAACTTTAAATGGGTGAGTAAATATAACTGGGAAAGCACCTTTGGTGATGGTGCTGTTCCAAGTTATCATATGTTGGATATGCAATTGTCGTATGAATTTCCAAGATGGTTTATATTGCAGGTGGGAGGTTCAAATATTTACAATAATAAACATATAGAAGCTTATGGATCTCCGAAAATAGGTGCACTGGTTTACGGCTCTATGACGTTTGATTTATCTAAAAAAGGAACAGAAGCGGAAAGATGGATTAATAAAAAATAAAAAATTAAAACTTTAAATATCTAGCTGCTCTTTTCGCAGCTATTTTTGTTTATTATCTAATTTGTCTATTTTTGTAAGGATGAGTGCAAAATTATCTATAGTCGTTCCGGCTTATAACGAAGAGCATACGATTCAGTATATTTTAAAAAAAATAACTGAAGTACAGCTCATCCAGAATATACAGAAAGAAATTATTGTAGTCAATGACTGCTCAAAAGATAATACAGAACAAAAAGTTAAAGAATTTCAGCAGCAGCATCCTGAATCTACTGTTGTTTATCAAAAGCATGAAGTAAATAAAGGTAAAGGTGCGGCATTGCGTACCGGTTTCCAAAGCGCAACGGGTGATTTTGTTATTGTCCAGGATGCCGATATGGAGTATGATCCTAACGAATTTAATACTTTACTGAAACCAATACTGGATGGTTATGCTGATGTTGTTTACGGTTCTCGTTTCATGGGCGGTAAGCCGCATCGTATTTTGTTTTTTTGGCATACTATAGGTAACAAAATGCTTACGTTTGCTTCGAATATGTTTACAAATCTGAATTTGACAGATATGGAGACATGTTATAAAATGTTCCGCCGTGAAATTATACAAAGTATAGATTTAAAAGAAAATCGTTTCGGCTTTGAACCCGAAGTCACAGCAAAAATGTCTAAGATTCCTAAAATTAGAGTCTATGAAGTAGGTATCTCTTATTATGGAAGAACTTATGAAGAAGGCAAAAAAATAGGCATGAAAGATGCATTTCGTGCCCTGTATTGTATTTTCAGATATAATTTGTTTTCCTGATTTTATAATAATGCATCCAACTGGCGTTCATGATGCAAATAATGTTCACGCGTAAAATTTAGTGTTTGGATAATATTAAACAAACCGGAGCGCGGATGTTTGAAAATAAATTTATCTTCTAATTCAACAGGTAAATTTTGTAATATCTTTTTGAAGTCTTCACTGTTCTTATCATAATACTTTTTTAATTCTTCAATTGTAATGCTTTCCGGAACTTTACTTACATGTTTGGGTGCTTTGAATTTTAAGGGTAATTTCAAAAAAATGACTAAAGCAATATTTCTGAGAACACTTCCAAAATCACTTTTTGCTTGTACTGTATTTTCTGCTAAATTTTTATTGATAACCAGTATTGTTCCGCTCTCTGCAAAAGCACAATGATATAGTGTTTGTGCAGCACTCCAGCCGCCTTCAGCAGGAATTTTATTCAATTGTTCATTCGTCAACCCGGCTACTTTCTTCAAAAATTTATTTTTGACAGCTTCTATATCGCTATATTTTTCTATTAGTGGTGTGCTCATATGAAGTATTTTACACAAGATAATGATTTATCTTAAAATTACTTTTAACTATAACTAATAACTTTTAACTTTAAGACATGTTTCTTGATTTCTTTTTACTCTTAAAAGATGAAGGTTTGCCGGTTAGTATTGGCGAATACCTGAATCTGTTGGAAGCATTAAATAAACGCATTTCAAGATTTAATGTGGAAGAATTTTACTTTTTATCTAAAACAATTTTAATCAAACACGAACAATTTTTAGATAGATATGATTTATTATTCGGAAAATATTTTCACGGTGTAGAATTGTCAGAAATTGAAAAAAAAGAAATCCCAAAAAACTGGTTGCAAAAAGAAATCGACCGACTGTTTTCGGAAGAAGAAAAAGCCATGATAGAAAAAATGGGAGGTTTGGATAAGTTGATGGAACGTTTGCAGCAATTAATGGAAGAACAAAAAGAAAAACATCAGGGCGGAAATAAATGGATTGGAACAGGTGGGACATCACCATTCGGAAATGGCGGGTTTAATCCGGAAGGCATAAATATTGGAGGTAGTGGCGGAGGAAGAAGTGCCGTAAAAGTCTGGGAAAAGCGACAGTTTCAAAACTACTCATCAGATGTGGAATTGAATACCAGAAATATAAAATTAGCGTTGAAACGTTTGAGGATACTTACCAGAGAAGGCATTGAAGATGAATTGGACTTGCATACAACAATAGAAAAGACAAGTAAAAATGGAGGCTATCTTGATATTGAAATGCAACCGGCAAAAAAGAATCGCGTAAAAGTTTTACTGTTTTTTGACGTCGGAGGTTCAATGGATCCTTATGTGGAATTGTGCGAACAACTATTTTCCGCGGCTAAATCAGAATTAAAGCATCTGGAATTTTTTTATTTTCATAATTGTATATACGAAAGTATCTGGAAAGATAATAATATGCGATACAATG
The DNA here is from genome assembly GCA_035438465.1 of Chitinophagales bacterium. GTDB lineage: Bacteria > Bacteroidota > Bacteroidia > Chitinophagales > JADIYW01 > JADJSS01. The sequence goes on from DAORIK010000031.1 coordinate 12,152, forward strand.
ACAGAATTCCAACGTTTGATGTTTTGCATAAATTCAATCAGGATTATCGTGTTATATTTGTCGGGGATGCAACCATGTCTCCATATGAATTGACTGCACTTGGTGGCAGCGTTGAGCATTACAATGATGAAACAGGTATTGCATGGCTGCAGCGCTTTGTTACAAAATTTCCAAATACGGTTTGGCTCAATCCGGGTAATGAATATTACTGGGATGGACTGCCAACAGTAAGAATGATAAAAGAAGTCTTTAAAGACAGAATGTTTCCAATGACATTAGATGGTTTAGCAAAAGCAATGAAAACATTAAAAGGAAAGAAA
>DAORIK010000031.1:12571-20595 GCA_035438465.1 Chitinophagales bacterium
GAATTTAAAGGCACCGAAAATTACATAGCAACCGAAGAATTACAAATAGCCGTAAATGCAGCTATTGCACTGGAAAAACCATTGTTGATAAAAGGAGAGCCGGGTACCGGCAAAACCTTGCTGGCATTTGAAGTCGCAAAAGCATTGAACAAACCTATTTTTACATGGCATATAAAATCTACAACGCAGGCACAGCAAGGTTTGTACGAATATGATGCAGTGGCCCGTTTACGCGATTCACAGTTTGGCGATGAGAAAGTAAATGACATTTCACATTACATCATTAAAGGGAAAATGTGGCAGGCATTTGAAAATGACGAACAGGCAGTTTTATTGATTGATGAAATTGATAAAGCTGATATTGAATTTCCAAATGACCTGTTATTAGAATTGGATAAGATGGAATTTTATTGTTATGAATTACAAAAGACGATTAAAGCCAAAACACGCCCGATTGTGATTATTACTTCTAATAATGAAAAAGAATTACCGGACGCTTTTTTACGCAGATGTTTTTTTCATTACATCCGTTTCCCCGAACGACCAACAATGATTGATATTATCAATGTCCACTTTCCGAATTTAGAAGAAGAACTGATGGAGGAAGCATTAAAAGTCTTTTATGGCTTGCGTGAGATTCACGGGGTGAAAAAGAAACCATCGACATCAGAATTAATAGATTGGATTCGATTATTAAAACTTGGTAAAAACACCAAAGAGGATTTACAGAAAATTGATTACTTAAATACACAGCCACCTTATTTTGGTTCACTCCTGAAGAATGAGCAAGACTACGAGCATATTTCAAAAGTAAAACGTGCCGGTCAAAATACCTTTAAAAGGTTTTAGTAAATTGAGATTACAAATGAATTACTTCGCCATATGCGGCGGCGGCAGCCTCCATGATGGCTTCACTCATCGTAGGATGCGGATGTACAGATTTTAAAAGCTGTATGCCCGTTGTTTCTAATTTACGTGCCACAATTATTTCGGAAATCAATTCCGTTACATTTTCGCCGATAAAATGTGCACCTAAAACTTCGCCGTATTTTTTGTCGATTATTAATTTCACGAAACCATCTGCTTTTCCTGATGCTTTCGCTTTTCCTGATGCAGAGAATGGAAATTTTCCAACTAAAATATCTAACCCTTTTTCTCTTGCTTTTTGTTCGGTAATACCAACACTTGCTACTTCAGGCGAGCAATAGGTACAACCCGGAATATTATCATAGTCTAACGGTTGCGGATGATGACCGGCCATATGTTCTGCTGCAATAATGCCTTCAGCACTTGCTACATGCGCGAGTGCTTGTCCTTTTACAATGTCTCCAATAGCATATACACCATCAATAGTTGTCTGATAAAATGCATTTACTTTTATTTTGTCGTTTTCAGTTTGTATACCAGTTGATTCCAATCCTATATTTTCGATATTGGCAGCAACACCGGCAGCACTTAACACAATATCCGTCTCAATAATTTGTTCGCCTGTTTTTGTATTCACTAATAATTGCACTTTTTCTCCAACTATTTTAGAAGTCAGTACTTTTGATGACGTTAAAATAGTCATACCCTTTTTAGCATAAATTTTTTCTAAGGTTTTTCCAACCTCTTTATCTTCAACCGGTAAGATGGTATCAAAAAATTCTATTAAGGTTACCTGTGTACCAAGAGCATGGTAAAAATAGGCGAACTCAACACCAATAGCACCTGCACCAACTATCACCATAGTTTTTGGTAATTCAGGTAATACCATTGCTTTACGATAATCAATCACTTTTTTGCCATCAATAGGTAAGGAGAATAATTGTTTTGCTCTTCCGCCTGTAGCCAGTAACACATAATTTGCTTTGTAGATTTTAATGCCACCCTCATTTACTGTTACTTCTACACGTTTACCGGGCAATACTTTTCCATATCCATAAATGACTTCGATATTATTTTTCTTCATTAGAAACTGCACGCCTTTACTCATGCCTTCTGCCACATTTCTGCTGCGTTTAATAATTTCAGAAAAATTTGCGTTTACATCAGCCACTTCAATTCCATACTCTTTTGCATGATTGAGATAATCGAATACCTGTGCAGATTTTAAAAGAGCTTTAGTCGGAATACAACCCCAGTTCAAACAAATACCACCAAGGCTTTCTTTTTCTACAATGGCTACTTTCATGCCGAGTTGCGAAGCGCGAATAGCTGCAACATAGCCGCCAGGTCCGGAGCCAATTACTATTAAATCGAAATTGTTCATGTAATTTAATTTGACAATGTGCTAATTTGATAATGTGCTAATGATTATATTTGTGTAGAACCATTAGTCAAATTTAGTATTATGGAATTGAAAGATAAAATAAAAAATTTAGCCGACAGTTATTTTGATGAAATGGTTTCCATTCGCAGGCATTTGCATGCACATCCTGAATTGAGTTATGAAGAAGTGGAAACTTCAAAATTTATTGCTGAAAAATTAACGGAATACAGTATCGAGCATCAAACAAATTTTGGTGGCTATGGTATTGTTGGTCTAATCAAAGGAAAAAATCCATCTTCCAAAACAATAGCATTGCGCGCCGATATGGATGCGTTGCCTATTGAAGAAAAAAATACAACGGAATATGTATCTAAAAATATGGGTGTGATGCATGCCTGTGGCCACGATGTACATACAACTTCATTATTAGGTGCTGCAAAAATTTTAAATGAATTAAAAGAGGATTTTGAAGGAACGATAAAATTAATTTTTCAACCCGCTGAAGAAAAATTACCCGGAGGTGCATCTATTATGATAAAAGATGGAGTATTGGAAAATCCAAAAGTAGAAATTATTTTCGGACAGCATGTGTTGCCACAATTGGAAACCGGCAAAGTGGCTTTCAAATCAGGTATTGCGATGGCAAGTTGTGATGAAATCTATATTACTGTAAAAGGAAAAGGAGGGCATGGTGCAGTTCCTCATTTAGCTATTGACCCGGTTCTAATTGCATCTCACATGGTGGTAGCTTTGCAAAGCGTGGTAAGCAGAAATGTAAATCCTACGTTGCCTAGTGTATTGAGTATTGGAAAATTTATTGCAAACGGTGCTACCAATATTATACCTGATGAAGTAAGATTAGAAGGCACTTTCAGAACCTTTGATGAAAAATGGAGAATGGAAGCTCATGAGAAAATTAAAACGATTTGCAAACATACGGCACAAAGTTTTGGTGGCGATTGCGATATATTAATTGATGTAGGTTATCCATTTTTAAAAAATGATGAAACGACCACTAAAACTGCATTTACATTTGCGCAAGAATATTTAGGAGCAGAAAATGTAGAAGAAATGCCTGCCCGCATGACAGCGGAAGATTTTTCTTATTACTCACAGATTGTACCGGCGTGTTTTTACAGATTAGGTACAGGAAATATAGCCAAAGGAATCACATCACCCATACATACACCAACATTTGATGTAGATGAAAACTGCCTGAAAACAGGAGCCGGTTTAATGGCCTGGATGGCAGTAAATCAATTAAAATAAAAAAAGTGCCCGGAACAGGACTCGAACCTGCATGCCTTTTACAGCGCCAGAACCTGAATCTGGTAAGTCTACCAATTTCTCCACCCGGGCAATGATGAATAAGAACTTTATGGTGACCACGACTGGACTCGAACCAGCACACCATTTCTGGTACTACCACCTCAAAGTAGCTTGTCTACCAATTTCAACACGTGGCCAAAAATGAAGTGAGATTGCAAAGATACTTTTTTGAATGAATATTTTTTTTAAATGCTGTTGATACTAGTAAATTTATATTATAAATAAAATAGCCCGGATAAAAATCCGGGCTCTGAAAGTATGCAAGTAGTAAATAATTTTTTAAAACGCGTACACTGCTGCCAATGACAGAGTATTTTGGATTTTAGAACCACCACCTTTTCTGTCTAAGAAAACTTTATCAGTAGAAAAGTCAATTCTGTATTCAGGAATTAATTTCAAACCACCAATAATATTTATATGTGAGGTTAAAGTGAAATCTGCAAAATGTTTTGCCGGACCTGCAACATATGGTGCCACGCCGTCTGGGTTAAAGAAATAACCTGCTCTGGCACCGATGCTTGCACGCTCGTTTATATCGCATTGACCGTATAAATACGTAGTGAAAAATTTGTTGCGTGTTACCTTATCTTCTTTCATTGCTTTATATCTGAATTGATGATATGCTGCATTCACGCCTAATTTCCCCTTTTTATCTTTTCCTAATTTAATAGAACCTGTGATATCATAAGAGTTTTTGTAATTTTTATAAACTGCAGCTTCTGTAGAGTCATTTACCATATATGTAGTTGGTTCGTTCCCGCCGACAAAATTTAAATAAACGCCCCCGTTATCTCCTGTATAGCCAACTTGTGCACCTACGTATTTGTTGCGATCATTATCGCTTTTAGTATCCGTATCATTAAAGAAACCAGCCAAGAAATTCCATTTTTTTACCATAAAGTTCGCTTTGAAACCTGTATGGTAGAAAGGACCATTCTCAAATGCTAATGAAGTAGAGTAATTAAAATTGTTTTGCGGCTCAATTAACTCATAACCAAAGAAGGTGCTGAAATTCCCTAAGGTAAACTCCACCCAATCAGCCGGTGCATAGGTCATATATAATTGTTTGATCGCTAAAATGGTGTTAGAATATATGGTATTATTGGCAGCTTCCGCTCTCGGACCAAAGCCTATATCTGCCACAAATCCTACTTTCTTCACTTTCTTTTTCATAATTAAGTTAATCATACCTAACTCAAATGAATTTGCTTTTGGTGTAAAAGCTCTGTGGGCAACAGCATTGGTTTGTTTTCCATTGAAGTTGGTTTGCACATAAACATCTACAGAACCGCTTATTTCAAACGGAATTTTAGATTTTACTTTTTCAATTTTTTCATCATACTTCTCTTTCAAAGTCATTTTGGGAGCAGAAGCCTCTTCTGTAGAATCAACTTTATCCAATCCAAGCTGATTGGTTAACATTTCCACTTTATCTTCTAATGCTTTTATTCTGTCTGCATCAGATTGAGCAAGAACAACCTGTGTAACAGGAAAGAAGCAAACCAAAAAACTAAAAATCATTTTTCTCATACTGCAAATTTTAAATGTTAATAATTATTATTTTGCAAGTATAGAATTCAATTTTGATAATTTTTACTAAAAATAGTTTATTAATTTTTACTTAAAATAGAATAAACATTTAAAAATTGCAAAAATAAAACACATATTTTTATTTATAACCTGTTAAATTGGTTTATCCAAAAACAGGTTATAACTGAATTGTTAAGATTCTCTTTAATGCTTAAGATTTTCTTAAAAGAATGAAAATATGATTAGAAAAAGTTTTTGGCTAATATTATAAAACAGTCTGAATGCAAAATTAAGTCTGTAAAGCTATTTCAATCTAAAATCGAATGAACAAAAATGAATGTTACGAATGAACATAAAGGTCTGTATCTATCTGAAATGGAAAAAGATGCCTGTGGCATTGGATTCGTAGCGCATTTAAAAGGTGAAAAATCACATCGCACTGTCCGGGATGCACTCACCATGCTTGAAAACATGGAGCATCGGGGTGCTTGTGGTTGTGAAGAAAATACCGGTGATGGCGCAGGAATTTTATTGCAGATTCCACATAATTACTACAAGAATGAGGCAAAAAAAATAAATGTAGAGTTACCATCATTAGGTAAATACGGAACTGGCTTTATATTCTTTCCGCAAGATGAAGCTACCAGAAATCAATGTAAAGATTTTATTGCAAAAACTGCGAAGAAATTAAACTTTACTATTTTAGGATATAGAAAAATCACTACGGATAATTCACCAATTGGGCCGACAGCTCAATCTGCAGAACCAGTTATAGAACAATTATTCATTAAACCTGAATTTGATTTTAAAGAAGATATTGAACTGGAGCGTAAATTATATGTCCTGCGTGCACATACTGTTCGTGAAATCAACTATATACTTGGCGGTAAAGATCAATTCTATTATACCAATCTATCCTGCCATACTGTAATATATAAAGGACAACTCACCACACATCAGGTTCGTCAGTATTACCCGGAATTGAACGATGAGAGTGTAGAATCTGCATTGGCAATTGTACACTCGCGTTTTTCTACCAATACTTTTCCACGTTGGCGTTTAGCACAACCATTCAGATACATTGCACATAATGGTGAAATCAATACGTTGCAGGGCAACTTAAACTGGATGCGTACACGCGAACATTTATTAGAGTGCGACGTCTTCACTAAAGAAGAAATTGATATGTTTATGCCGATTTGTTATCGCGATCAATCAGATTCTGCTTCTTTAGATAATGTAATTGAGTTATTGTATTTAGCTGGACGTTCTTTACCACATGCCATTATGATGCTCATTCCGGAAGCATGGCAGGATAATGAACAAATGGAAGACTGGAAAAAAGCTTTCTATGAATATCACGATTGTTTGATGGAGCCTTGGGATGGACCTGCTTCTATTTGCTTTACGGATGGAAAAATTATTGGTGCTACTTTAGACAGAAATGGATTGCGACCTTCACGTTTTGTAGTATATAATGATGGACGTGTGGTGATGTCTTCAGAAGCCGGTGCTTTACCAACAGAAGAAGATAAAGTAGTGCAGAAAGGCCGTTTGCAGCCAGGAAAAATGTTCATCATCAACATGGAAGAAGGCAGAATTATTTCTGATGATGAATTGAAGAAAAATATTTGCACACAACATCCTTATTGCGAGTGGCTGAATAAACATAAAATTACTTTTTCCGACTTGCCAAAATCTATAATTAGGGAAGATAAATTATCACATAAAGAATTATTACAGCAACAGCTGGCATTCGGTTACACCAGCGAAGATGTAAAAACAATTATCACACCAATGGCAGAAACGGCCTACGAACCCGTTGGTTCTATGGGAACAGATACACCACTGGCTGTGCTTTCTGATCAGTCACAAAATTTATCGAACTACTTTAAACAATTATTCGCTCAGGTAACTAATCCACCTATCGACCCGATTCGGGAACGTATGGTAATGAGTACGTTTGCAACTTTAGGTGGAGCAAGCAGTATATTAACCACAACTGAGAATCACTGCAAGCAAATTTCTTTGCGGCAGCCTATTTTATCAAACGATGATATTGCAAAATTACGTTACATCAATCATCCTGATTTTAAAGTAATCACTATACAGGCATTATTTTCAGCAGGTGGCAAAAAAGGTGCTTTGGAACGCGGAATCGATAGAATATGCAAAGAAGCCGAAGTTGCAGTTGCCAATGGCAATAATATTATTATTATTTCGGATAAAGGCGTGAATAAAGATTTCGCACCCATTCCATCTTTACTCGCTACAGGTGCCATCCATCATCATTTAGTTCGTACTAAAACACGTATTGATTGTTCGTTAATTGTAGAAAGTGGTGATATTCGAGAAGTACATCAGATGGCAACGCATATTGGGTATGGTGCTACTGCAATCAATCCTTATTTAGCTTTTCAAACAATTTATGATTTAAATAAAGAGAAATTAAAACACTTAAATAAATCGGATGAAAAGTTAGTAGAAAACTTTACCAAAGCTGCCAGCAATGGTTTGCTGAAAGTGTTTTCTAAAATGGGTATTTCTACACATCAGTCCTATCACGGTTCTCAGATTTTTGAAATTGTAGGTTTAAGTAAAAATGTAGTGGATAAATGTTTTTCAGGTTCTATTTCTCGTTTAGACGGAATGGGTTTTGATGAAATCGGGAAAGAAGTTTTAAAACGTCACATCCTTGCATTTCCTGACATACAAAACGATGAACAACGTTTGGAAGTAGGTGGAAACTATCAATGGAAACGACGAGGTGAAACACACATGTTCAATCCGGATACAATTCACTTATTACAATATGCATCAAAGAAAAATGATTATAACATCTACAAACAATACGCAGAGAAAATAAATAATCAATCACAAAAAGCAATTACGTTACGTGGTTTATTGGAATTTG
>DAORIK010000031.1:20695-24309 GCA_035438465.1 Chitinophagales bacterium
AAAATAAATAATCAATCACAAAAAGCAATTACGTTACGTGGTTTATTGGAATTTGATTTTTCTAAGACAACACCAATAGATATTAATGAAGTAGAGCCGGTTGAAAGTATTCTGAAACGTTTCGCCACCGGTGCTATGTCATTTGGTTCTATTTCTCACGAAGCACATTCCACTTTAGCAATTGCCATGAATCGCATAGGTGGAAAATCCAATTGCGGAGAAGGCGGAGAAGATGAAATCAGATTTGAGAAAAAAGAAAATGGCGATTGGGAACGCTCTGCAATCAAACAGGTAGCATCCGGCAGATTTGGTGTAACAAGTTATTATTTAGCAAATGCAGATGAATTACAAATAAAATTAGCACAAGGAGCAAAACCAGGCGAGGGCGGTCAATTGCCCGGACATAAAGTGGATGAATGGATTGGACGTGTGCGTCATTCCACACCAGGCGTTGGTTTAATTTCCCCACCACCACATCATGATATTTATTCTATAGAAGATTTAGCACAATTAATTTTCGATTTAAAAAATGCGAATCCAAATGCACGTATCAATACAAAATTAGTTGCAGAAGCAGGTGTTGGGACCGTTGCTGCAGGTGTGGCAAAAGCAAAATCTGATGTTATTTTAATTTCCGGATATGACGGTGGTACAGGTGCATCTCCAATCTCTTCTATTAAACATGCAGGCTTGCCTTGGGAACTTGGTTTAGCTGAAGCACATCAAACTTTGGTAAAAAATAATTTGCGCAGTCGTGTTGTATTGCAAACGGATGGAATGCTGCGCACAGGAAAGGATATTGCGGTGGCCACATTATTAGGCGCAGAAGAATGGGGTATTGCTACTGCTGCATTAGTGGTGGAAGGTTGTATTATGATGCGCAAATGTCATTTAAATACTTGCCCTGTTGGTATTGCTACACAAGATCCTGTTTTGCGAGCACGTTTCACCGGCGATCCCCAACACGTTATCAATTTCTTTACTTTTATTGTACAGGACTTGCGTGAGATTATGGCGCAATTAGGTTTCAGAACTATTAACGAAATGGTTGGGCAAACACAGTTATTGAAACGCAGAGCAAATATTAATCATTGGAAATACAAACATTTAGACCTGTCGCCAATTATTTACAAAGAAGCAGCAGGTGATGATGTAGGTTTGTATAAACAAATGCGTCAGGCGCATCCAACCGATGAAGCTATACTAGACAAGCAATTGATTGAATCAGCGAAAGCATCTTTGCAAGATAAAATACCGACCACAGCTCAGTTTAAAATCATTAATACGGATAGAACCGTTGGCGCTATGCTGAGCTATGAGATTTCCTCAAAATATAAAAAGAACGGTCTGCCGGAAGATACTATACAATTCAAATTTGTAGGTAGTGCTGGACAAAGTTTTGGCGCGTTTTCTACTTGTGGTGTTAAATTTGAATTAGAAGGTGAGGCAAATGATTATTTCGGAAAAGGTTTATCTGGCGGGAAATTAGTAGTGTACCCTTCATCTGTTGCTACATTCAAACCAAGTGAAAATATTATTATTGGTAATGTAGCGTTTTATGGTGCTACCAGCGGCGAAGCTTATATACGTGGTATGGCAGGGGAGCGTTTCTGTGTGCGAAATTCAGGTGTGAAAGCTGTTGTAGAAGGCGTTGGCGACCACGGTTGTGAGTACATGACAGGTGGCTTAGCAATAGTATTAGGCAAAACAGGAAGAAACTTTGCGGCTGGCATGAGTGGTGGTGTAGCCTATGTGTATGATATGGAAAATACCTTTCCTAAAAATGTAAATAAGGAAATGGTAGCACTGGAAGATTTAGATAATGAAGATGTTGATACCTTGAAATTTTATATCGAACGTCATTATAATTATACAAAAAGTGATATAGCTAAAAATATTTTGGACAATTGGGAAGTTACTTCCAAGTTCTTTGTAAAAGTAATGCCAACTGATTATAAGAAAGTTTTAGCAGAAAGAAAAGCAAAAGCAGGAAAGGTGAATGTATAATTCTTTAATTCATTAACTCAACTATTCAACAATTTAAATAAATGGGAAAACCAACAGGATTTTTAGAATTTACCAGAGAATTACCAAAGTACAAAGATGCCAAAGAGCGCATTAATGAGTACAAGGAGATTTATCTGGAGTTTGCCGAAGAAAAAACGATTAAGCAGGCAGCTCGTTGCATGGATTGTGGTGTTCCGTTTTGTCATAATGGTTGTCCGCTGGGAAATATTATACCTGAATTCAACGATGCTACCTATAACAATGACTGGAAATTAGCTGCAGAAATTTTATTATCCACCAATAATTTTCCTGAATTTACAGGAAGAATTTGTCCGGCTCCTTGCGAAGCTTCTTGCGTATTAGGCATTAATCAACCACCGGTTGCAATAGAGCATATCGAAAAATCCATCATCGAAAAAGCATTTGAATTAAATTTAATTACCCCGAATATACCAAAAGAAAGAACCGGCAAAAATGTTGCGGTAGTTGGTAGCGGCCCCGCCGGATTAGCAGCAGCAGCACAATTAAATAAAGCCGGCCATACAGTTACCGTATTTGAACGTGCTGATAGAATCGGCGGTTTGTTACGCTATGGCATCCCTGATTTTAAATTGGAAAAAACAATCGTTGAACGCCGAGTTCAACTAATGGAAAAGGAAGGCATCCTATTTAAAACCAATACCAATGTTGGTATAGATATTACGACGAATGAATTAAAAAAGAATTTCGATGCAGTCATCTTATCTGGTGGCTCTACCATTCCAAGAGACTTGCCAATAAAAGGAAGAGAACTGAAAGGCATTTATCCGGCAATGGAATTTTTATCGCAACAAAACAAACGTGTTTCTAATATCGAAACAACGGTTGACCATCGCGGTATGAAGTATGAGAACGGTGATATTTTTGCAACCGGTAAAAATGTGATTGTAATCGGCGGCGGTGACACAGGCTCTGATTGTGTAGGTACGTCTAACCGTCATCGCGCCAAGTCAGTGACACAGATAGAATTATTATCTAAACCACCGGAAAACAGAGCGGAAAGTACACCTTGGCCACTTTGGCCGATGATGTTGCGTACTTCCAGTTCACATGAAGAAGGCTGCGACCGTAAATGGTCTATTTTAACGAAAGAGTTTGTTGGCAACGAAAAGGGCGAACTTACAGGTTTAAAGATAGTTGAAATAGAATGGAAAACTGTGGATGGGAAACCACAAATGGTTGAAATTGAAGGAACTGAACAAACTTTACCTTGTGAATTAGCTTTATTGGCAATGGGTTTTGTGCATCCGCAGCACGAAGGCTTGCTGAATGACCTAACTGTTGAATTGGACGAAAGAGGAAATGTTAAAGCCAACAATTATAAAACCGGCGTGGATAAAATATTTACGGCAGGTGATATGAGAAGAGGACAAAGTTTAGTAGTTTGGGCTATCTCTGAGGGCAGAGAATGTGCCCGTGAAGTGGATATTTTTCTGATGGGCGAAAGCCTGTTGGAAGCAAAAGATAAAGGTTTATTATATGTAAATGAATAAGAAAATAAAGCTGCTATTTTTGCGCTTGCTGTGTTACTATAGTGGCAATCCCGGACAGAAATGTCCGGGATTTTT
>DAORIK010000032.1:0-22315 GCA_035438465.1 Chitinophagales bacterium
CTCCAATTCATATAAAATCCATTAACTTTATGCAAGATAAAAAATAGATGATATGGAATGGCTAACAAAAGATAATAAACTCGTAAAAGAATTTTTGTTTAATGATTTTACTGAGGCTTTTGCATTCTTAACCAAAGTGGCTATTATTGCTGAAAAACAAAATCATCATCCTGAAATTTACAATGTGTATAACAAAGTGATTATTTCTTTACAAACACACGATGCAGGCAATGTAGTTACCGAAAAAGACCATAAATTAGCAAAAGCAATTGACGCTTTCGTATGACCACCAATTTAATTTCATTAACAGAAAATATTTTAAAAAAAACGGATGATTTTATTCCGGAAGCGGAGCTGGAACAGTTTTGCGAAGATTTAAAAACGGTCATTAATTTTCATGATCATAATTATTACGTAAAAGCGGATACCATCATTTCCGATTATGATTACGACAGATTATTTAAAAAGTTAAAAGCTATTGAGGAAGAAAATCCGAACTTAATCACTGCCGACTCTCCTACCCAGCGTGTAGCAAAAGGACTAAATAAAGAATTCCCAACGGTTCAACATTTAGTGCCGATGATGTCATTGGAAAATTCATACAACATTACCGATTTAGAAGATTTTGACACACAGGTAAAGAAGGCATTGCCGGAAAATGCAATTGTAGAGTATATTGCGGAACCAAAATTCGATGGCAGTAGCATTGCATTGGTTTATGAAAATGATAAATTAATTCGTGCAGCAACACGCGGCAATGGTATAGAAGGCGATGAAATTACACCAAATGCAAAAGCGATTAAATCCATTCCGCTAAAAGCAGATTTTTCTCAATTTGGCATTTATAAAATTGAAGTGCGTGGTGAGGTTTTGTTGGAAATTGCGATGCTGGAAAAAATGAATACCGAACGTAAAAAACAAAATGAAGTGTTACGGGCAGAAAATAAAAAAGAATTAGAGCTTTATAAGAATGCGCGTAATACTGCTGCCGGTAGTTTACGTTTAAAAGATTCAGCAGAAGTGGCAGCAAGAAGATTAGATGCTATCATTTATCAGATTGGTTATGCAGAAGACGGGACCGGAAAAGATATTACCAATATATTTGAATCTCACAATAAGAATTTAGAAATCTTATCACAACTTGGCTTTAAAACTCCTTTTCAAGAAAAAGGAATTTTTGCTGACATTAATGAAGTAGAAGATTTTTGTAAATACTGGGAAAACAAACGCGATTCTTATCATTTTGATATTGACGGCATGGTGATAAAAGTGAATAGTATCCATCAGCAGCAATTAATTGGCAAAACGTCACATCATCCAAAATGGGCAGTAGCTTATAAGTTTAAAGCAAAGCAAGCTACTTCAAAATTACTTCAGGTTGATTTTCAGATTGGAAGAACAGGTGCCATTACACCGGTTGCAAAGATAGAACCCGTACAATTAATGGGTGTTGAAATTTCTTCTATTTCTCTGCACAACGAGGATTTTATTTTGGACAAAGATATTCAATTAAATGATGTTGTAATTGTAGAGCGTGCAGGTGATGTGATACCTTATATCGTTGGCAGCATCAAAGAAAGAAGGAATGGAAATGAACAGAAAATTGCATTCCCTAAAACTTGTCCTTCCTGTGCACATCATTTAGTAAAACCAATGGATGAGAGTGTGTGGCGTTGCATCAATCCTAACTGCCCGGCACAATTGGAAGAACACTTAATTCATTTTGTTTCCAAACAGGCAATGGATATTTTTGGCTTTGGTGAAGAAAATGTACGTACGTTTATCAAAGAAAATATTATTTATGACATTGCATCTATTTATCAGATTGATTATGAAAAAGTAAGTCGTTTAGATGGATGGAAACAAAAGTCTATACAAAATTTAAAAGATGGCATTGAAGCATCCAAGCAAAATGAATTGTACAGATTGATTGTTGGTTTGAGCATAAGACATGTGGGAAGTACGACAGCAAAGATGCTGGCAAAGAAAGTAGAAAAGCTTACAGATTTTCAATACTGGACGCAGGAACAATACAATGAACTGGAAGATATCGGTCCTAAAGTTGCACAATCTCTTTTTCAATTTTTTACAGACGAAGAAAATATTGCACTGATTGAACAGCTTGCTTCGTTAGGTGTGAACATCTTGAAAACGGAAGAAATTATGACATCTTCCAAACTGCAAGGGAAAACTTTTTTGTGCACGGGAACTTTTCCTCTCTATTCGCGCGATGATATCAAAGCTATGATAGAAAAAAACGGAGGAAAAAATCTAAGTGCAGTTTCCGCGAATTTAAATTTTTTGATTGCCGGTGAAAAAGCAGGAAGTAAACTTGCAAAAGCACAAAAAATACCAACTATTCAGATAATAGATGAAAATGAGTTTTTAAAAATGATTCAATAATAATTTTGAATGTTGAATGTTGAATAATAAATTTACATCATGAGAAAATTCATTATTTTATTTTTATCTGTTATATTTTTATCTGCATGCGAGCAGCAACATTTTTACAATGAATTTAAAACCATTGACATCAAAGCATGGAAATCAACGGATACGTTATATTTCCCAATAAAAATAGATCAGGAAAATAAAAACTATCAGTATGCTGTTATTATACGTCATTCAAAAGAATACGAGTTTAGTAATTTATGGCTCAAAATATTTATTAAAGGAAACGGAATAGATACCTCGTTCCGATATGAAATCCCATTATTTAAAATTGATGGAAAGCCTTATGGGAAAAATTCAGGTAGTTTATGTACCCAGACAATACCACTCAAAACAATTTTACCGCTAAACAAAAAAGGGGAATATAAAATTTCCATAGTACAACTCATGCGAAAAGACCCATTAGATGGTATTTCTGATGTTGGTATAATTGTCGACCAAAAATAACACCAAACTTTCATAAATACATTTGTATATTCTATTGATATTTCTTCTTAACTTTATATAAACCAACGTTATGAAGAAGCTACTTTTTTTACTCGTATCATTCTTACATACTTCTACTTTTTCTCAGTCACTGTCACGCGGCCCCTATCTGCAAAGTTTAACCAACAATAGTATAAAAATTATGTGGCGTACGAGTGATTCAACAAACTCTGTTGTAAAGTACGGTGACTCACCTTCTTCATTAACAAATGTTATTACAGACAACACACGCGTAAAAAATCATATTGTAAAAATTTCCGGCCTTTCTGCAAAAACAAAATATTTCTATAGTGTTGGATATGATGCAACAGTCTTGGCAGGCGGCAACGATCAACACCATTTCGTTACAGCTATCAATCCGGGTGATTCGACTACCGGATTTAAATTCTGGGTGACCGGAGATTTTGGCGGAGGAAATAATGAACAGATAAAAGTTCGCGAATGGTTTGAAAATTATTTACAATCAAATGTGGTGGATAGCTGGCTCTGGTTGGGTGATAATGTATATAATACCGGTACAGATGATGAATACTCTAACAAAGTGTTTGATTCACATTATGGCTATGATTCTATCTTCCGTTTCCTTCCATTCTACCCTATACCGGGAAATCATGATTATGGAAGTGTAAATGGTATTGATGATCCTTCCGTACACAAAGGACCTTATTACGATATGGTAGAGGTATTTAAAAATGCAGAAATGGGTGGTGTCCCGTCCAATATGGAAGCATATTATTCTTATGATTATGGCAATACGCATTTCATTGCATTGAATTCAGAAATGTATCGGGTATATGTATTTTGGGATGCATTCGGAACAACATTTAAAACATGGCTGGAGAATGATTTAAGAGCCTCTACTAAAAAATTTAAAGTGGCATATTGGCACCAGCCTCCTTATTCTAAAGGTTCTCACGATTCAGATGATTTTTGGGAAGTATTTATGATTAGTATGCGACAAAGAGTTTTACCTATATTGGAAAATAATGGTGTGGACTTGGTGTTGTGTGGACACAGTCATGTATATGAACGCTCTTATCTAATCAATAAACACTATGGTAATTCAGCGTCTTTTGACAAAAACACCATGATGGTAGACAGTGCTTCTGGAAATCCGGATGACAATCGTACCTACATAAAATACACTTATGGTTCCAATAAAAATAAAGGTACCGTTTATGCGGTAGTTGGAAATAGCGGAAAATCTGAAGCTGAGAATGGAAAGATGCATCCTGTAATGTATAAAAAATATGCTGCGGACAGAGGCGTAGGCAGTATGATACTGGAAGTAAAAGACAGCGTTTTAACAGCCACTTATTATAAAGAAACTGGAGAAATATTTGATAAATTCCGGATTATAAAAAAAGATACTGCATCCATCATTTCAGGCATTAAGAACAATAGCTCAGTAAATGAATTAAAAATATATCCCAATCCATTCTCTAACTCTATTATGGTAGAATTCAATTCTAAAGAGATAAAACCAACTTCTATCACTGTTCAAAATGTAACAGGACAACTATTGGTCGAAACTATCTGGAATGGAAGAAGTGTGATCGGAAAAAATAAAGTTGAAATTAACAGCCTGCAAGATTTACCAAGCGGTGAGTATATTATCTCCATTAAACAAAATGAGGATATAGTGAGTGAGAAACTGGTGAAGTTATAAAATGTATTACTGTTGATTTACTTTTTTGAGAATTTCATCCACTCTTTTTTCTACTTGAGTATTCTTTTCTAATACAGGAGCATGATGTGGCTTAATCCGTGCATCAATTATTAAAGCATCACAACACCAGTGTTTATTTTCAAAACGTTCATTGATGCCATATATATCGTGCGACGGATTGCTTCTTGTAAAAGTTACCCAGAGAAAATTATTGAAATTTGCAGAAAGGAAATCAGCATCATCGCAAATAACTATTAAAGGTAGTCCATTGTCCATTGTCCATTGTCCATTGTCTATTGACCATTGACCATCGACCATCTCAACCGCTAAAATTCCTTTCGTTACTAATCGCGGATTTTTAAATCCAACAGGTGAAGGAAAGTCAAGAGGTAACTCACTTAACAATTCTCTCTTCTTCTCACCTGCTGCTGCTATAATTACTTTACTTCCCGCATTCAGGTTTTCACCGCTGTAATCTAATGTATCAATAGTTGTTTTAGTTTGAAAATGAATATCTCTCGACAAATCAATTCTTTCTAAAATATGGTGAAAATATTTTTCTTCATTATGAGTTGACAGTGTTCCATCATCATCCTTATCACAAATGAATAAGAATTTTGCCAACGACAATTGACCTGTTCCTAAAATATGATTGGCAATCGTCAGAATTTCCTGAGGTCTTTTTTCTTTGTAATATGGTGTATAGCGTTCACTGCCAATGGCAAGTAACAAAGGATGTACGCCGGCTGCATCTACCGCATGCACTTCGTGTACTCCAGGAATCTCTTTACTAATGGCAGAACCTGTCATTTCGTGAATCATATTACCAAATGCCGTGTCTTCCTGTGGCGGGCGACCAACAACCGTAAAACTCCAGATGGCATTCTTTTTCGCATACACATTTTTTACACGCATCACCGGAAAATCATGTTTCAAGGAATAATAACCTAAATGATCACCAAATGGACCTTCCGGTTTATTTTCATTTGGATACACTTCCCCGGTAATTACAAAATCAGCATCGGTGCTTAAACAAAAACCATCCTCATCATACATATATCTGAAACGTCTGCCACCGAGCGCGCCGGCAAACGTAAGTTCTGATAATCCTTCCGGTAAGGGCATTACGGCTGCAAATGAATGTGATGGTGGACCACCAATAAAAACAGACACTTTCATTGGTTTTCCCAACTGATTCCATTTGGTTTGATGCACACCAATACCACGGTGCAACTGATAATGTAAACCGATTTCCTTGTCTTGCACATAATCGTTTCCGCTTAGTTGTATTCTGTACATGCCTAAATTTGAATGCATCACACCGGGATTATCTGCATCTTCAGAATATACAATGGGCAAGGTTACAAAAGCTCCGCCGTCTTTTTCCCAGCATTGTATTTGTGGCAAGTCAGAAATTTTTATCTTTTCAAATGGATGCGTAGAAACTTTTTTGGGAAGTGCTTTCCATGCCGCCAAAGCAACAGCTACATTTTTAAAGGGATTTTTTAATGCCTGCATTGGGTCCGTCTTCAATGCAATCATTTTTTTTACATTATCTAATGTATCTCTGAAGATAAATTGACTGCGTTCTGTTGTTCCGAATAAATTGGAAACTGCCTTATAATTGCTGCCTTTTACTTTTTCAAATAAGATAGCTTTTCCTTTTGCTTCATGAATGCGCAAATGTATGGCAGCCATTTCCAGATAAGGGTCCACTTCTTCTTTTATTCGAATCAACTGACCAGTTTTATCTAAATCATTTATACAATCTTGCAGAGATCGGTATGGCATTGTAAAGGAGTGTTGTATATATTCGTAAAATAATATAAATTTGATAAAAAACAATACATTATGAAAAATGTTTTATCTGCTGCCATTATTGTATATTCTCTTTTTATATTATCATGTAATGAAGATACAAATCCGGTCGCCCAATCACCCATCGCATCTAAATTATTTTTTACAAAATCTTCAGCAGATACGGTCATAGGGAAAATTGATTTAAAAAACGGAAATACTACTACTGATTTTGCTAAAGGTTCAGCCTCTGGTATTACAGGAAATACACTTGTAGCTTTAACATTGAATACAAAATCGGGTGATATATATGTCACTAATGAAGAAGATAATGGACCTATTTTTAAACTAAACAGTAGTGGTATTGCAAACATTTTTTATAATGGAGTTGAAGCAAAATCTCCCGGTGGAATTGCATATAATTCTACGAATGATAAAATATACTGGATAAACAGGGGTAACGGAAAAATATATTCAATGAATGCAGATGGAAGTGGATTACCAACTGCATTATTTGGTGGTGCTAATGTGAATGCTAAAGGATACAGTATTCAACTTGACGAAACAAACAATAAACTATACTATGCTAACTTTTATAAAATATATGTGGGGAATCTGGACGGTACTGGCACTCCATCTGTATTATATGATATCAAAACTGATACTATAGAATCTCCTTCTAACATTGCTCTAGATATATCCAATAATAAAATATACTGGACAGATGAGGATGCAGATATAGTTGCCTGTGCAAATCTCGACGGTTCTGGTAATTTTAAGATACTATA
The DNA here is from genome assembly GCA_035438465.1 of Chitinophagales bacterium. GTDB lineage: Bacteria > Bacteroidota > Bacteroidia > Chitinophagales > JADIYW01 > JADJSS01. The sequence continues at coordinate 7,192 of DAORIK010000032.1, forward strand.
TAATAATTCAATTCACGGAGTTAACAGATCAGACGGATTAGCAATTGACGTAAAAGGTGGTAAAATCTACTGGTCAGAAACGGCAGGCAGTGTAAGCAGAATAAGGGTGGGAAATATAGACGGCAGTGGAACTCCGGTTACCTTACAATCCGGGTTTGATTGTTATGGATTACTTCTAACATTCGAATAAATAACCTTATTTCTTTTCCAGCATTTTTATTAGCATACCCTTTTTAACTACGGTAGTTTGTTCCATACCATTCAATATTGCTACTTCTTCAAATCTGTCTGATGGAATTTTATTATTTGTCATAATATCTCTTAATATAGCATCAGAATTTACAGATACAATTTTAATTCTTTCAGGAATTACATTGATACGTTTAGGATCTGTCAGTGCTTTAAATCCATTCATTGAATAGGTAAAATAGTTTTTATAAGAACTATAATCCTTCTTCGCACACATTCCGTGTATCACATAAATATTGCCGTCGTATCTGTACAATGTTGTATGCACAAATAAATGCTCATCCGTTTTTTGTGCCGGTTGTGTTTGCTGTCCATATAATTGCTGGTTGGCTTCCGGTTGTTCTTCTGCCATAAAAGCATACGTATCCAGTCCGTTAATCTTATTTTGTGTAGGATTTGCCGTAAGTTTTAAATTGTATGCTTCCAGAATCTCACTCATCGCATCCTGGAATGTTTTTTGGGATGAAAGCATCAGTATCAGAGCTGCATTACCATCTTTTGGCGCGGCCTGCACAGCTTGCGGTGAATTTTGGAATTGCCAGTCTCTTGGAATAGGATATTCAAACTTCATTTCCGGTTGGTAAAAAACATAATTATTTTTATCCAGATACCCTTGGCGTGGGTCTTCCCCAAATACCATTCCATCTATCATGCGCAAGTAAGCATCTCTGTTTATCTTTAAGTTGGTTAAATTATTTGCAGCCTGATATTCACTAGCTAATTTTTTCACATCCACATATCTATTTCCCGGATCCGGATGTGTGGAATAAAATTCCGGCACACGTCCGCCCTCTTTTTCAGTTACCCGCTGGAGCGTTTTGAAAAAATCTGCCATCTCATTGGCATCATATCCTACAGCAGAAGAGTATTTTACACCAAGCACATCAGCCTGTGTCTCGTCATCTCTCGAAAATTTTAAGAATAACAATTGCATACCTTGCATAGCTTGCTCTGATATATTTCTGAATTTATCAGAAAAAATCATACCGCCCATAAATGCCAGTTGTGTAAGCATCTGCTTAGTGTATTGTTGTGCCGCATGTCTTGCTGTTACATGTCCTATCTCATGTCCTAACACACCGGCAAATTGTGCTTCATCATTAAAGTATACCATAATACCACGCGTGAAGTAAACATAGCCACCGGGTACTGCAAATGCATTTACCACAGGAGAATCCAATACTCTGAAAGAAAAAGCCAAATCCGGACGATGTGATTTTGAGACCATCAGGAGGCCTTTTTCATTTATAAATTTCTGTAAAGTATCATTTGGATATAATCCAAACTGAGCTATAACTTCCGGGTCACTTTCTTTCCCCATAGCTATTTCCTGTTGTTCAGACATAAAACTCAGTTGTTTTTTACCTGAAACAGGGTTCACCGTACAAGAGCTAATAACTGCGGAAAGTGTTATTATTAAAATCGAGTTAAAATATTTTTGCATACAACATATTTACTTTGTAAAAGTAGTAAAGAAAATGTATCCTGAACTTTATAAATTGTAGAACCTGCAATATTTATACCAACTAATATTACTTTACAATAAACCTCCTCACTTTATTGTAAATCAAGAAAGTATTTTGATTAATATACAATATTATTCGCCAGTGTTGTACTCACCATATCATGAATATCCAGTTGTGGTTGTTGCTGTGGCTGTTCTTCTTCTGAATAATTAGAGGATTCATCCTGATAAGTTACACCTTCATTTTCATCCGACAATGCACTTATAATTAATAATGCAGCAGCAGCGTCTTCCGCTGATAATTCTTCTTCTGCCGGCTGCACATTTGTAGCGGAGGTATTTTTCCTTACATCATAGTTTGGATATGCTGTTTGGTGTGTTGAACATGCCTGAGTAAGAATTGTTAATAAAACAATGGATGCAGCTGTTCTGATTTTTACGGTAAGTGTTTTCATAAGTTTATTTTTTAGTGTTATTTAATAATGTAAAATTTCACTAATTAAATCGCTTATGCTTCAATAAAAACCACAGAACTAAAAATTAGTGGTTTTCATGGGTAGAAAGAAAGATGAAATACTAGGTAGCGTAGATTATTTATTTATGCCCTTCGATAAAGGTCTTTGTATCCACATTAAATTGTTGCCATTCTTCAAGATGCGGAATATGGGCAGATAGTAAATACTTATCAGCATCATACATTTTATCAGAAGAACCTAGATTAGAAAAATATTTCTGAGCAAGATTATCTCTTGGTAACAATCCGTCATTATAACCCCATACTAAAAGGACAGGCAGCTTAATTTCATTCAATCGGGATGTCAAATCTAAATGCGTAAAAATTGACTGTCCTTCATATGTTAATGCGGCTGGAGCAAACTCTGCACTATTATATAGCAATGATAATTCAAATTTGGGAGTACTTATACTTTGCGTCTGAATGTTAGAAGTATTGGATATAATACCACTCACCTGATTTAAATAAGATTGATGTTGTTTAAATTCACTGGCTGTAAGTACTGGATGCAATGTGTAATATTGTTTGCAATTATTCCAGTACGCAACATCTTTTCCACCACCTGCAATTATCGAATCTGCTTTATGTAATAACCACTGTATGGATAATTGTGTTCCGTTAACGATATCATAAGCAGGGCTTTCGATAATAGCACCGTTTAATTTTTGCTGATGAAGTGTATCCAGTAAATAATAGGAAGCTAAAGCACCACCCCAACTCACACCATGAATAAAGACTTTACTTGTTTTGGCAATTTGCTTTGTAAAATCAACAATATTATCCAAATCTACACTGAACTGCTCAATAGTCATTTCATCCGCCTTCACATTGCCTTGTGTAATACCTGAACCACGTTGATCATAATATACTACTTTATAGTATTTTTCAATTTCTTTCCAGTAAATATTAGCCCGTTCGCCTTGTGCTGAACCACCCGGCCCGCCATGAATAAACACAATAGCTATATCAGAATTAATATTGCCACAAACACGTACCGGCAATGCTGTATTTCCCACTTTCACGAAATAATAATTATCCAACTGATTGCCATTTGGTTTTGGGTCAGGTGAACAACCGGCAAGAGCTGTGACAGCTATAAATATCAGAAATACTATATTTATTCTTAATCGCATTTATTATTCTTTACTTCTTCTGAAAACATAAGAAAGACCTACTTCTGCATAAATATGTCTTATCCATTTTTGATTGTTAGGATATCGGTAAAATACACCTGTGCCGAAATTAATAGCCAATGGTGTTTTCATATTTTTTGAAAAATCATATCCTGCTACTATCTTTCCACCTAACATCAGATTATGATATCCGAAAGAAACTTTTTTAAAACTACCATCACTTTGCCGCTCATAAACCGGTGCATTTAATTTTGTGTACATATAGCCGGCATCAAAATTTAATTCCACAAAAATTCCTTTATAAAAAGTATGCCTATAAGCAAGTTCCGGAATAAAAAAGAAAGCGGTATTGTATCTTTTACGATAAACATAACCAAAAGTAGGTTTGATATAGATTTCTCTTTCAATAACACGCGGACTGTACACACTTTTTCCTTTATTTAATTTCGGTTTGTACAATATGCGAATGCTTCCGCTTGCCGATAATCCAAAATTTATATTCACCGGTTTAAATAATTCCACATCAGCAAGTCCTGATAATGTTGCGAGATATTTTTTATTTTTTAAGCCTTCTGTTTTTATAATGTCTTTATATTTATCCTCCTGGGCATTTACCTCAGAGAGCGTGCATACCATAAAAAACAATAAAATTGAAAGATATGAAAGTAGTTTTTTCATTTAATACTCCAAAATTAAGGATGCAAAATAAAGAAAAAATAGCAGTTTATCAGATTTTAAGTCTTTAATCCTCAGAATTAATTAATATCACTGAATTTGTTTACTTGTTTTAATAGATTTAATAAAAAAAGGCGCACCAACGGTGCGCCACATTCAAAAATAACTAAAAAATTAATTGTTTACAATAATACCTGCACCTAATGCCTGCGCACCGGTACCACCTAAAAATCCTTTTGCAAATACTGTGTATATTTTACCAGCCTGTAATGTTATAGTTGGAAGTACAAGTGCTACAGTGCTTGTTCCCGCTACACGAACATCCAAGTTGTAAGAACCTGCATCAAGCGGTGTGAAAGCTGTGTATTCTTTAAATGCTTTGTTTCCAAAGACAACTGCACCGCTGCTTGCCACTGCTACATCAACTGCCGGAGCATTTGGTGAAAGATGTACAAAACGAACATGTGCTTTACCACTTGCAGGTGCAGTTAAATCATCCGTTAACAATAACGGTGAAATTTTTGATACTGAATCTACTGCAAATACTGTGTAGTTTGCGTTTTTTGTCAATGTTGGTGTTACATTAATTACTGTTGTAGAAGTACCTGAAACATTTACCTTAAAATTTCTTGCGCCTGCATTAACAGTCAAATAACCTGTATTGTCAGGGAATGATAAAGCAGAGGTATTTACTTTTGTACCATCTACCAATAAGTCTACCCCCGGTGCGTCCGGTGATGCGTGTACTACGTTTACTTTTGCAGTATCGGGTGTTGTTGTTGTTTCATCTTCACAGCTTACTAAAGCGAATGATAGAGCTGCTAATCCTAAGAATGCTAATTTGATTTTTTTCATGATGTTATTTTTATTAGTTGATTAATTAATAAATACCTTAACATCGTGAATGTTTATTTTGTTTAATATTTTTTGAAAAAAATTAAACAAAACATTTTGATATATTGTGTTGTTATATGGAGTTAAATAAATAAAAGATTTGTTTAAACATCAACAGAGAAAGAAGCATAGGATTCAACAAAATGACTTAAAGCATCTTTTCCAGAATTTCAATGGCAGCTTTAGCAATTACGGTTCCGGGACCGAAAATTGATGAAACGCCGGCATTAAACAGAAAATCATAATCTTGTTTTGGGATAACACCACCACAAACCACCATTATATCCTCTCGATTGATAGATTTGAGTTCCTGAATCAATTGAGGAATTAATGTTTTATGACCGGCTGCAAGTGAAGAAACACCGATAATATGTACATCATTTTCTGCGGCTTGTACAGCGGCCTCTTTGGGAGTTTGAAAGAGCGGTCCTATATCAACGTCAAACCCGATATCCGCAAACGCAGTAGCAATAATTTTTGCTCCCCGGTCATGACCATCCTGCCCTATTTTCGCTATCAGAATGCGTGGCCGTCTGCCTGCTTTTTCAGCGAATGCATCAGATAAATTACGGGCTTTTTGGAAATCTTTGTTCATTTTAATTTCTGCTGAATAAACACCTGCAACACTTCTGATAGTTGCTTTGTATCTTCCGAAAACATTTTCTAAAGCTAAGGATATTTCTCCTAATGTCGCGCGTCTTCTGGCTGCTTCAACAGATAAAGTCAGTAAATTATTATCATTATTTTTAGCTGCTTCTGTCAGTTGGTTTAAAATATCTTTAACCGCGCGGTTATCTCTTACCGCTCTGATTTGCATTAAACGATTTATTTGCTTATTTCGAACTTCCGCATTATCTATATCCAATATTTCAATATTCTGCTCATCATCTGTCTGAAATAAATTAACTCCGATAATTGCATCCTGACCGCTGTCAATCCTTGCCTGCTTTTGCGCAGCAGCTTCTTCGATGCGCATCTTGGGAATACCTGCTTCAATGGCTTTTGTCATACCACCATAACTTTCCACTTCTTCAATAAGTGTCCATGCTTTTTGCGCTATCTCATCGGTTAACTTTTCAATATATTCAGAACCTGCCCATGGGTCAACTGTGTGGCAAATCTCTGTTTCTTTCTGCAAATAGATTTGTGTATCTCGAGCAATTTTAGCGGAGAAATCTGTTGGCAATGCAATAGCTTCATCTAGCGCATTGGTATGTAAAGATTGTGTTCCGCCAAAGGCAGCAGCTAATGCTTCGATACAAGTGCGTGTTACATTATTAAATGGGTCTTGTTCTGTAAGACTCCATCCGGAAGTTTGACAATGTGTTCTTAATGCTAAACTTTTTTCGGATGTAGGATGAAACTGTGAAACAATCTTTGACCACAATAAACGTGCAGCGCGCATTTTGGCAATTTCTTTAAAATGCTGCATCCCAATTGCCCAAAAGAAAGATAAGCGCGGAGCAAAATCATCGATATTTAAACCTGCTTTTATGCCTGTTCTCAAATATTCTAATCCATCCGCCAGCGTATATGCAAGTTCTATTTCCGGCGTGGCACCAGCCTCCTGCATATGATAGCCGCTGATAGAAATAGAATTAAATTTTGGCATATGCTGACTGGTGTATTCAAAAATATCAGAGATGATTTTCATAGATGCCTGTGGTGGGTAGATATACGTATTTCTCACCATAAACTCTTTTAATATATCATTCTGGATTGTGCCGCTTAATAGTTTTTGCTCTACACCCTGTTCTTCCGCTGCCACAATATAAAATGCTAAAATCGGCAAGACAGCTCCATTCATCGTCATAGAAACTGAAATTTTATCTAATGGAATTTCATCAAATAATATTTTCATATCTTCTACCGAATCAATTGCAACACCTGCTTTTCCAACATCTCCACTCACACGTTCATGGTCAGAATCATAACCACGGTGTGTAGCCAAATCAAAAGCAACCGATAAACCTTTTTGTCCCTGCGCTAAATTTTTCTTATAAAACTCATTAGATTTTTCTGCGGTGGAAAATCCGGCATATTGCCTTATTGTCCAGGGTTGAATGACATACATGGAAGCATAAGGGCCACGTAAAAATGGGGCAATACCGGCAGCATAATTTTGATGCGGGAATAATTTCTCAGGGTGAATTGATAGTGTATCTTTCTTTACCAGTTCTTCAAAAGTGATATTAAAAACAGCTTCCTGCATTCAGTAAAGATACAAAAATGAATATTTAGATGGAATAAAACCTTAACGATTATGTTTCATACCTTTTGAAACGGCGGGCAGTTATAAATCTTTATGAACTAAACGTATTAGTGTGTAAGCCAGTAATGAAAAAAATGGTGCCGCAACAACATCTATCAAATAATGAACATGCTGCAACAGAATCAAAGATGCAATTGAAATTGACAAGGTAAGTAACAGGTATTTTACTTGTTTATTTTCTGATATAATAAAGAACAACATTGCAGTTGAAACATGTCCTGAAAAAAATAAATCTTTTACTACATAGCTTCCTTCTTTTCCGCTCATAAAAAAATTAGAAATGGAATCTTTTAATAAAATCATGCCTATCGGTGGCTCAAGCGGAACTAAGTATATGGTGATAGTACGCATAACCATTAATAAACAATAGGCTTGCATAGCTTTCAAAAACCTTTCAGGATTTATAATAGTTGAAAAGATAAATACAGTCAGAGTGGTGTAGGTCAGAATAAAAATTACATTAGACGAATCTACCGGTGGCAACATGGCTAAAAACTTATCGAAGATTTGCGTTCCCTTTCTATTCTCAAAGATAGTCATCACCATTCTGCAATATTTGAACAAAAAGACATAGGACAACATCGTCACAAAAAATTGATTTCTAAAGTTCTTCTGCTGAAGAGCCACAGACCAATTAGAGAAAACAGTATTGAAATATGTACGTATTGTGTTCACAGGTCGCATTTCAGAAAGCAAAAATAAGAAATATACTTAATTAATACACATTGTACCAAAGACCTTTCACTAAATTTTAACAAAATTGATAATACTACTTGGGCAGAATCTCAATCGTAATTTCTTTAGCGTTATCTGTTGTTGAGAAATTAAGTACCTGCTTTACCGCATCAAAAGTTTGTGTATAGTTAGTAGTTCCCGTTACATTCAAATTCCAGCCGGCCGGATAAAAACGGTTGGGTATAAATATTTCTGTTGGTTGGGTGATGGCAGCATTTGAAATAAAGGTCATTTCAAATTTTTTAGTATCAACATCAAAACTAAATGATTTTATTTTTCCGGCAGTTGCTTTCGGATATGTTCTTATCAGATGCTGAGCGATGGCTGTTTCTGTCCGGTCTCCGTTTAAAGGACTCCAGCCACCCTGGTCGTTGCTCCAATACGTCCAGTGCCATTGGTTTCTGTCAGTCATTTCGTGAAAATCTTTTAAGTAATCTGCGAAACCTGCCTGCGTTGGTGATAAACCAAATTCACCGCAAAGCAATGGAATGCTACCATGCAGTTGCACATCTTTTGTTCGCTCCCGTTCCCAGTCTTTAAGTTGTTTTTTTGAATTAGCCGTATATCCTAATCCTTCATGGGTTTCATAAGGATAGCAATGTGGTGCATACACTAATCTGGACGAACTTCTGGTATCTGTTATTTTGGAAAGATTAGAAGGCGCACCAAAGGTAACCGGTGCAGGTGTCGGTTCAAAAAAGATGTATTTATTCGGATCTGTATTGCGCAAAGCAGGAATCAGGCGATTATAAAATGCCGCTAATTGTACCCGTTCAAATTCACCGGTAAGGAATACTTTTATGACATCGCCGCCCCATGGTTCGTTCATCAAATCATATCCTAATACATAGGGATTATTTTTAAACCGCGCTGCTAATTTTTGCCAAACCATAATATAATGGTCTTGCAGGTCTTTGTGTTGTGTGTACGACCAGAAATTAATCCATGAATTGATTACTGTCGGGTCAATATTTTTTAACCACCATGGAGTACCGCCAGGTAAAGAAATCGGTGCAGCACCGTTTGTACGGCAGGCCCAGTCCGGTGCTCCATTGCCACCAACTGCCGCGCCGTAAACATCCTGATGCATATCAATCATGACATACATTTTGCGGGAAGTGTACCAGTTTACACGTCGTTCCAGTTCATTTAAATACGATTCATCATAAACACCTTTTTCCGGCTCTATAGCCACCCAGGAAGTAAGATAGCGGACAAAGTTGAAACCAAAAGCGGTATCTTCTCTCTCTACATCTGATTCAATAATCCATGGATGATAATTTCCGTATTTAGCATTTGAGGATGTATTTAAACCATGTAAAATAAGTTGTCTGCCGTATTGGTCTTGTATAATTGTAGGGTCTTCTGTAAAAGTAGAAGTACCAGTTTCTTTTTTACAAGAAAAAATAAGAAATGAAAACAGTATAATGATATAATGATTCTTCATCTTACTAAGATAAGGAACATCACTATAAATTAGTATATACCAACGATAAAATGCTAAATAAAAATATCTCCAATCAAATAACATACTGCTTGTCCGCTCATCTCTACTCTGTCGTCTAGATATTTACATTTTAAAAAACCTGTACGTTGCGATAATTGCATAGCACTCAGTTCTGTTTTATTTAATTTTTTAGACCAGAACGGAATCAATACCGAATGTGCCGAACCTGTAACAGGGTCTTCATTGACACCTAATTGCGGCGCAAAAAAACGCGAAACGAAGTCGACAGTTTTTCCTTTTGCCGTAATGATTAGACTCTTCTCCAGTTGATTGATTAAGCTAAAATCGGGTTGACAATTTTGCACCGCTTCTTCATCTTCCAATAACGCCATATATTTTGATTTAGAATCATAAAAAGCAACAGGATGAGTACCGATAGCCTGTGCTACTATTTCAGGAATTTTTATTGCATTCGTTTCTATAGCAGGAAAATTCAGCGTTATCCAGTCTTCATTTTTAGTAACAAATAAATCACCCACCATGCAGGTAAAATGAATGTCATTTTTTTCGTACCTCAGATAATTATAAATTACAAAGGCTGATGCTAATGTTGCATGACCGCACAATTCAATTTCAACGGTAGGTGTAAACCATTTAATATGAAATCCGTCGTTTTCTTTTACAAAAAAGGCTGTTTCCGCTAAATTATTTTCCGCTGCAATTTGCTGCATGGTTTCTCCCGGCAACCATTCTTCCAAAGGCACTACGGCAGCCGGATTGCCTTTAAACACCTGATTGGAGAATGCGTCTATCTGATAAATTTTAAGCATCTGATATTTTTTTGCTGATTGATAAGTGAAATTACAAAAAACAAATCCTTTCTAATTTTAACATTCCATGAAATAAAAATTGTTGTCAATAGAAAATACTATAAATTTGATTACGGATTATCTATATTATTCCGCCCGTTAATATTATTCAAAATATGTTTGGAAAACAAAAATATACCGGATATAAACAGCAAGACTTCAGTGCTTCTTATGCTAAATATTATAATGAAAACATTATTCAACTTTCTGCTGAAATAAAAACAGCATTGCAAAAATCACCATTCGCTGACGGCAAAATTCCGTCGCTTCAAGATGCTTGCAATCTGGCAAAATCAGGTTATGACGAGATTGAAAACGGCTATACAGTGGAAAAGGATAATTCCATACATGTTGCGGTATTAACCACAATGCCAGGAGTAACACCGGAAATGTGGGACTGGTGGTTTGCATGGCATGGAGATGAATCCAATAAATATAAACTCTGGCATCCGAAAGCACATATAAGCGCGCAATGGAAAGATGGTAAAGAAAATATGTCATCCTATATCGGCAGAACTTCTATGATTGAAGAATATATTGGAAAAAAAGCAGAAAAAGCCGACATACAATTTATCTCCCCATTATCTTTAGGATTTAGTGAAGATGACATAAAAAATAAAGACAAGCAGGTATTTATTTGTGCCCGTATCGGATTTACAAATTTGCCAGTTGATTTTGGATGGCTCGTTCATCAGGTCAGAAGTACTGAAGGTGGTTCGGAAATGCGTTCCCGGTTTTGGATGGGGGGTAAATACATACAAATAAAAGGCAATAACCTGTTTGCAAATGCAATTTCAACTGCTTTGCAAAATATAGTACGCTTGCCTAATCAGCAGGCAGCGGATTTACTGACTCATTGTTCTGAAGAAATGAATCACCTTGCAAAGTTTTTACCGAAGTTATACGCTGAATTTCATTAATTTTTTTTCAAATTTGATTAGATATCAATAAATGAATATAGAAGGACGTATCCTGCAAAAAGAAGATAAAGGTTTTGATGCTGTTGTATTGGCAACTTTATTCAATAAACTGGACCCGGTGCGCAGACCGGATATGATAGTACAACCTAAGAATGTACAGGATATTATCGACACCATTAAACATGCAAAGGCTATTGGAAAAAAAATAAGTGTTTGTTCAGGCGGACATAGCTGGTCGGCGAATCATATCAGAAACAACAGCATACTGATTGATATGACTCACTTTAATCAGTATAACATTGATAAAAAGAATATGACAGCAACTGCAGGGCCTGCAGTGGGTGGCAGTATTTTATTAACTGAGTTGTATAAACACGATTTATTTTTTCCTGCAGGACATTGCAAAGGAGTATGTATCGGGGGATATTTGCTGCAAGGTGGTTTTGCGTGGAATGGCAGAAAAACAGGAATGGCTTGTGAGAGTGTCTTAGGCATGGATATAGTTACTGCAGACGGCGAGTATGTACACGCTAACGAGCAAGAAAATTCAGATTTATATTGGGCTGCACGCGGTTCGGGAGCCGGTTTTTTCGGAGTAGTTGTGCAATTTCATTTACAACTTCATCCCCTGCCAAAATATCGCGGAATAATTATGCATGCGTTTAGTATGAATTATCTTGAAGATGTTTTTAACTGGGCATACGAAACAGGTCCACGCATTCCGGCTTCTGTAGAATTTCAATTGCTGATGAGTAAAAAAACGTTGAATTATTTTACTGCCGGCATTGAAGCTGCGGCACCTATATTTGCGGATACTAAAGATGAGTTAAATGAAGCCATCTCGTTGATGAAAAACAGTCCCATAAAAAAGAAAGCTTATTTTAAAACGCCGTTCTTTAATCCGGGAATTAATATGATGTACAATTTTGCGATGACACATTATCCATACAATCATCTTTGGAATGTAGATAATATGTGGACACATGCAAAAATAGAGGAGTTGATGCCTTTTATAAAACAAATTGCTGCCTCCTTACCTCCCCCTCCGGCGCATGTATTATGGTTAAACTGGTACCCATCCAAACGAAACACCCCAATGGCTTTTTCTGTGGAAGATGCCATTTACATTTCATTATATGGTGCCTGGAAAAATGCGAAAGATAGTGATAAATATGGCCGTTGGGCAACAGACTGGATGCAAAAAATGCAGCACTTATCTTCAGGCATTCAGTTAGCTGATGAAGGATTACATCTGCGTACTGCAAGATTTATTGCCGATGAAAACCTGCGTAAATTAGATGCAATAAAAAAAGAAAGAGACCCACAAAATATTTTTAATACCTGGCATAGCTGTCCGCGAATTGAATAAGATTAATCTTTTAAATTTAAATGCGCATTGAGATAGCGGACCATTTTTGATGCAGATGCATCTGCATAAATTCCATACGCATTCACGACAATTCCTTTTAAATCATGTTTGGTGGAAGATATAGCAAATATAATCGTTTCATCAGCAGGGTCAGTATCTCCTTCAAAGCGATACACTTCATCTATTTCAAAATCTTCCGGTGATAAACTGGTGGATGTTTTATTACATATCAGAAAATTCACATCGTGGTTCAAATTAAAGTCAGAGGTATAGCCTCTTCTTATTAAATCGTTCACCGCTTCACTTACTGTATCATAGGCTCTGTGTGATTCCATAATAATGTTTTAGTAAAATTACACAATACCTGATTAACCCGCATATAATTCAACCAATTTCTCCGCACATCGTTCGCCATCCATCGCTGCACTCATAATACCACCTGCATAGCCGGCGCCTTCCGCACACGGGAACAATCTTTTAGTGGCAATGTGTTCAAAGGTTTCTTTATCTCTTGGAATTTTTACAGGTGATGAAGTTCTGCTTTCTACACCTATGATTTGCGCATTATTCGTTAAATAACCACGCATCTTATTTCCAAAACTTTTAAATCCTTCCTGCAAACAAAAGGCAATTTCTTTTGGTAAAAAATCGCGCATTTCCACACTAACTAAACCCGGCTGGTAAGATGTTTCTAACAATGACGATGATATTTTTTTATTAACGAAATCCTGTAATCTCTGTGCCGGTGCTATTTGCGTCTGTCCGGCAATTTGCCATGCTTTTTGTTCCACAGACTTTTGAAATTCCATAGCTGCCAATGCACCAAATTGTTTGAAATTTTTCCAATCCGTTTCATCGACTGCTACCACCATGCCTGAATTGGAAAAAGGCGAATCTCGTTTGGAAGGCGACATACCATTTACTACAATTTCATTTTGATTCGTTGCTGACGGAACAATAAAACCACCCGGACACATACAAAAAGAAAACACACCTTTTTGTTGTGTGCCTGTTTTTACCTGCTCCACCAAACTATACGATGCAGCCGGCAAATAAATTCCTCTGTTTTCACATTTATATTGTATCGAATCTATCAATGATTGCTGATGTTCTATGCGAACACCAAGGGCGAAAGGTTTTGCCTCAATGGTGATATTTTTCTGATGCAGTAATTCAAAAATATCTCTTGCAGAATGACCTGTTGCAAGAATAACACCGATGCCTTTATATTCGTGTTGTTCGTGAAAAACGCCTACAACAGTATTTGTTACCACTCCTTTCAATTCATTGCCCTCCAATGTAAAATCAACGACTTTTTCATTGAAATGAATTTCACCACCATGCCGCAAAATCGTGTTGCGAATTTGTTCAATCAATTTTGGCAATTTATTGGTGCCGATATGTGGATGCGCTTCGTACAATATGTTTTCATTTGCACCATGTGCCACTAATATTTCTAAAATGCGTCTGATATCACCGCGCTTTTTAGAACGTGTGTAGAGTTTACCATCACTATATGTACCTGCACCGCCTTCACCAAAACAATAATTAGAATTTTCGTTGACAATATTTTTTTTGTTGATGTTGGCCAAATCACGTCTGCGTTCTTTTACATCTTTTCCGCGTTCCAGAATAATAGGCTTGATACCAAATTCTATTAATCGCAAAGCAGCAAATAAACCGGCTGGTCCTGCGCCTACGATAATGCATTGCTTTGCATTAGGCACATTTTCATAATTTATTTGATGATGAAAAATTGTTTCGGGAATTTCATCTACATAAATTTCTGCATGTATATTTACTTTTATAGTGCGCGAACGTGCATCAATGCTTCGTTTTAATAAACGAATATGGAAACTACTTTCCTCTTTAATTTGCAATAAAGATTTGATATAATGCTGAAGATGATTTTCATCAAAAGCAATTTCCGGTGGAAGTTCTACTACAATATTTTTTTTCATAACTGCAGCTGATTTATTGCTGAAAGTTGGTATAAAGATAGCGAAAAACAATATCTTTATTAAAACCATTGAAATGAAAAGCACTTACAGTATATTCAGTTTACTAAGTTCATTTGTTCGGCTATCGCCATTACACCAATTCTGGTTAAACTTACTGATTCCCGTTTGTGGTATTGTATTTTTCCATTGGACTCCCGGAGCTGTATTATTTTGTTTTGTGATAGAATTAATCAACTATTGGTTATGCAATACCGTATTGTTATTGTTTTACACTTCCGATGAAACGAACAGCCAACGTATAATTACCGCTCTGAAATTTAGTTTCTGGAATATTGTTTGCATGGTTGGTTTTTATTTTGCCATTGCGCATTTATCAAATGCGAAAGATGCATCGATGGAAACCAATGTAACGTACGGACAGATTATCATCATTACATTATTGTACTGGTTTCATTTTATCTTTTTTCTTCGCTCTGTAAAAGATAAAAGCCAATTTAGCAGCAAAGCCATCATTCATGATGTAAACATACGATTGACCTGCATTTATTTGGGAATGTTTATGATTATTGGATATGGTTTTATTTTCTGGACAAAAACCAAAGTGATGAATTACGCTTTGGT
>DAORIK010000033.1:0-21991 GCA_035438465.1 Chitinophagales bacterium
ATACAATAAAAAATTATCTGAACGCCGTATCAGCAGTATTATTAAATTCTTTGATACTCGTTTAGGTGACAACTTCAAAGTTTTAGCTAAATCTGCATTGGCCATTCCATTTGGTGAAATGATGGCTCCAAAAGAAATCAGCGATAGCGGTAATGACAGAGCAAAATCAGAATATGGTGTTGCCGCGTCTAAACAACGTAAAGTTGAAATAGTTGGTATCCGAATTGAGAAGCCTTAAAAAATTCTCAACTAAGAATAAAAAAGCCCTGCATCTACTGCGGGGCTTTTTATTTTATAAAAAAATTGCAGAAATTATATCAATGTAGTATCTTACAAAATTATTCTTTCTATCACTATGGAAGCAGCAGAAATACAGGAAAATATTGATCTCCATCCACAAGACCAGGATGCCAACAGAGTTTTTGAACAATACATAGAACGCAAACCAAGTTCTCTGTTTGTGCGTTTTCTAATTACCAACAGGCATCTTACCGGTTTATTATTAGGTGGTGGATATGCATACCTTCGTCATCGAAGTGCTACCAAAGCAAAATTCAGCATTACTAAAGATATCTTCTTACGATTGTTTCTTTGGCTTCACTGGCCATTCTTAAAAAAGAAATTGATAAAACAACCTTTTGCCGTTCAGCTTAGAAGAAGACTAGAAATGCTGGGAGCCACATATATCAAACTTGGACAGATTATGAGTTTGAGGGAAGATATGTTGCCCAAAGACATTACAGATGAACTAAAGAAGTTGTTAGATACATTACCTGCGATTAGTTATGACCGCTTTGCAGAATTAGTGGAAGAACAAATCGGACAACCCATACACAGAGTGTTTACAGAAGTTAAACAAAATCCTTTAGGCTCCGCCTCTATTGCTCAAACACACCGTGCAACCTTGAGAACCGGAGAAGAAGTAGTTTTAAAATTAATAAAACCGGGCACCCGTGAATTGATACAAACTGACAGCAGAATTATAAAAGTAATGGGCAGTTTTCTGGAATTATTTATTCCTCAATTACAACCTAAAAATATGTTTACCGAATTCTGTGATTATACAAACAGAGAGGTTGACTTCAGATTAGAAGCGGATAACGCGGAAGAATTTACAGCTAATTTTATTAAACATCCTGAAATACATTTTCCAAAGATTTACAAAGAATACTCTACCAGTGATTTGATTTGCATGCAATTTATCCGCGGTATAAAACCTGATGTAAGAGCTTACGAAAGATACAGTGAGGAAGACCGTGCAAAAATTGTAGATTATGGAGCCTATGCGATTATTCAAATGTTATATCACGATGGATTTTTTCATGCTGATTTACATCCCGGAAATTTAATGATTATGGATGGTCCCAATGGCCCGCAAGTAGGATTTATTGATTTAGGTATGGTTGGTCGTTTTGAAGAAAACACCAGAAAAACAATGCTTTATTATTTTAACAGCCTCGTAACCGGCGACCCGCAGGGAGCTGCTCGTTATTTAACTCTTCTGGCACGAAAAGGCAAAGGCACTGATGTAGAAGGATTCCGAAGAGAATTTGTTTCGGTTGGAAATAAGTGGCTAAAGGCTCCTAATTTCAAAGATTTTTCATTAGCTAAACTAATTCTTGAGTCTGTTGCATTGGGCTCAAAATATCGGATGTATTATCCATTAGAATTAGTATTAATGGTAAAAGCTATTATTACATACGAAGGTGTGGGTAATGTGATTATGCCGGGTTTTGATATTCAAAAAGTAAGTAAAAAACATATTCGCAGAATGCTGTTGGGTGAAGTAAATCCGTTGGACTTATTAAAAACCCAATTACAGACTGCTCCGGAGTTTATGGATATTATTACACGCTCGCCACTTGTTTTATCTGAAGCGTTCAAGCGATTTGAAAACGAATTGGTAGAGAAGAAAAGACCTATTGGAGCTGGCTTGCAAAATACAATTTTCGGTGGTTGTTGTATTATTGGAGGTTCTATTCTTGCAGCTGCAGGTTTGCAATGGTTTGTTTTTACTCCATTATTAGTATTAGGATTCATATTAGCTATGAAATCTTAATATAAAAAAATCAGCTAAACGCCAGCAATAGTTTTATTTATATAATTGTCATGACATAACCTTTTATGTAGATTCAACATGTCAAAGAAAATAAAAAACAAACAAGCCTCACAGCAATTATCAAAATCTGCAAAGGGTGGCAGTGCACCTGTATGGATTTATCTAATACCTGTGTTGATTCTTACATTTCTTATCTATTCTAATACTTTAAAAAATTACTTTATCATTAATTGGGATGACGATGGATATATCATCAATAATCCGATGATTAAGGAGTTTTCATGGGATAGTATTATGTATATGTTCAGTCATTTTCATCTTGATAACTACCATCCGCTAACTACTCTTTCACATGCTATAGAGTTTCATTTATTTAATTTAAACCCGCTGCCCTACCACTTTGACAATCTGGTATTGCATTTAATCAATACTATACTGGTTTATTATTTCATACAATTATTACTAAAGCATAAAGAAGCTGCTGTTCTTGTTGCCTTGCTATTCGCCATACATCCTATGCATGTTGAATCTGTTGCGTGGCTATCCGAAAGAAAAGATCTTTTATACACTTGCTTCTTTCTGCTCTCTCTTATTTATTATCATCAATTTATTTATTCGGTGCAAAGAAAATATCTGATATATTCTATCCTATTTATGCTATTGTCATGTTTGTCAAAATCAGCTGCTGTAGCACTCACGCCAGTACTCTTCCTCTTGGATTTTTATTCAAATAAAAAGTTTACCCCTAAATCTATAATTCCAAAAATTCCATTTTTAATTCTCTCGGTATTATTTGGTGTAATAGCACTTTATTCTCAGGGAAGTTCAGGGGCAATGAACATGGTACAACACTTTTCATTTCTTGATAAACCATTTTTAGCCTTTTATGGACTTGCATTTTATCTAATAAAACTATTTGCTCCTATTCATCTGTCATCTATGTATTTATATCCTGTAAAGGTAAATAGCATGTTACCTGTTGAATACTATCTTGCGCCGCTTATAATTATTCCGATAGTAATTCTTTTCAGATTTAAACAAATTCAAAAAGAATTATTTTTTGGCTTTTTATTTTATTTTTTCACTTTGGCGATGGTAATTCAGGTGGTTCCTGTGGGAAAAGCAATTGTTGCCGACAGGTATTCGTATGTACCTTATATTGGAATATTTTTTATTTTGGCTAAAGGGTATATTCTGATAAGAAACAATGAAATGATCAATGCACAAAAAATAAAACCTGTAGCAGCAATTGTATTAATTCTTTATGTATTACTTTTTTGCATAAGCACCTGGAACCGTAATAAAGACTGGAAAGACAGCTACACACTATTCTCCTCGGTTATTAAATTACAACCTGACAGATATTTTGGATATTTTGCAAGAGGATTAGGGTTATCTCTTCAAAATGATGTACAAGGTGCAATTAATGATTATACTAAAGGCATTGAAGCAGATCCTGAAAATGATGTCTTATGGTATAACAGAGGCGTGGAAATGGAAAAAATAAATCAACCGGATGCTGCTATAGCAGATTACTCACGTGCCGTTCAGATAAATCCAAAAAATGCAAAATCATTCTACAACAGAGGCAATCTTAAATTTGGAAAAGGCAATCTTAAGGATGCTATTAAAGATTACACGAGCACCATTCAAATAGATTCAGCTAATGCTGAAGCATATTGTAACAGGGCAATAACGCATCTCTATCTCAAAGATTCTGTAAATGCACTAAATGATTTCAATGCGTCTATCCGACAAAATCCAAAATTGGTGAATGCTTTATACAATAGAGCATCATTGTATATCTCTATGAATAAAAAGGATGAAGCATGTATTGACTTTTCAGCAGCAGCAAAAGAAGGAAATACGGATGCACAAAAAATGTTTGATTATTATTGTAAAAAATAAATTACTGAATATGAAAAAATTAATGCTATTACTGTCTCTTTTTAATGTTATTTGTAGTTACGCTCAAACAAAAGCTGTAACAGAGAATGGAGATGAAGTAATTCTCTATGACAATAAAACCTGGGATTATTCAGATAAGAATACAAAGGAAGAAAAAGAAATTAAAACGAATAACGATACTTTCAATAAAAGTAAGGATGCCACCTTCTATTTAAAAAGTAAGAATTTACCTGAAGTTGGTATACATTTGAATACTAAAAAATGGAAATTTGAAAAATCAAAAAGTGAAGAGGCATCTGAATATGAATTTGAATTAAAAGACAAAGATGCTTACGCCATGATTATTACGGAACGAATCGAAGTACCGCTGGAAACACTTAAAGGAATTGCTCTCGATAATGCCAGAGCGATTGCACCCGATATGAAAATAATATTTCAAGAATACCGGATTGTAAACGATAAAAAAGTATTCTGCATGCAAATGAATGGAACTGTAAAAGGAATAAAAGTAGCTTATCTGGGTTATTATTATTCTTATGAAAATGGCTCGTTGCAATTTTTGTCATACACCTCGCAAAGTTTATATAAAGAATTTAAAGACGAACTGGAAACACTACTCAACGGACTGGAGGTTTCAAAATAGATTTAACTAACTATCCAACTCTAAAGTTTTAATTGCATTCAAACAGGCATTTTGTTCCGCTTCTTTTTTATTCTTCCCACTACCGTCAGCTCTGTCCTCCCCATCTATTTTTAAGGTAACAGAAAACAAACCGCCATTATCAGATGGTGAAGTATGATGTACAAATGCAACCTGTTTCTTTCTTGATTGCACCCATTCCAACAAATAACTTTTAGGGTCAGAAATATTTTTATGAAAATTTTCTACGTCAAAATCTTTCATTAGTAATTTACCTATAAAGATCTCTGTATCATGCATTCCATAATCTAAAAAGAAAGCACCCATTAATGCTTCAAATGCATTGCCTATAATATCGGGAGCTTCTTCCATTTGTTTATCGGAGAGTTTATGACGCAGGAATTTGGGAATACCAATCTCAATACCTATTTTATTCAGGTTTTTTCTGTTAACAATAGATGCTCTTGCTTTTGTCAGAGTACCCTCATCTTTTCCATTCATTCTGTAATACAATCCTTCAGCTACACAAAAATTTATTACGGCATCACCCAAAAATTCAAGACGTTCATTCTTTTCTTCTATCTTTTTTGTAAATGAAGAATGGGTTAACGCACGAATATAATTTTCTTCAGACTGTATCGGATACATCTGTAAGTTTTCATACATCTCTTCAAATAAATATTGAGTTTTTTGTTGTTTACTCGAAAAAAGAAGTTTCTTTAAAAAGGAAATCATATAAGAAATTATATCAGGCTCTAAAACAGATGACAACAAAAATAAATTAAATATTACAATTCAAAACGTTTAAAAATAACAGATGCATTATGACCGCCAAATCCAAAATTATTAGACAATACAGCTTTTACATTTTTTTTGTGTGCTTTATTAAATGTAAAATTTAATCTCGTATCAAATGCTGCATCGTCTGTAAAATGATTTATCGTAGGCGGAATCAGATTATACTTCATGGCAAGTACTGATGCTATTGCTTCCACAACGCCTGCTGCTCCCATTAAATGTCCCGTCATCGATTTTGTGGCGCTGATATTCAATTCATAAGTGTGTTCGCCAAAGACCTTTTGTATAGCTTTCACTTCTGCAACATCGCCCAAAGGAGTCGAGGTTCCATGCACATTTATGTAATCAACCTCTTCTAAAGACATTTCTGCATCTTCCAGTGCATCCTGCATTACCTGTATTACACTCTCTCCATCCGGGTTGGGTGCTGTTATATGATATGCATCTGCATTCATGCTGCCGCCTGCTACTTCAGCATAAATTTTTGCATTTCGTTTTTGAGCATGCTCCAGGCTTTCCAGAATCATACAACCGCTTCCTTCGCCCATCACAAAACCATCACGTTCCAAATCAAATGGACGGGAAGCCGTTTTGGGGTCGTCATTTCGTTCTGAAAGTGCCTTTATAGCACCAAATGCGCCAATGGCTACTTCAGTTACAGATGCTTCTGCACCTCCAACAACCAATACATCAGCCTTACCTAAACGTATATAATTAAGTGCATCAATAATAGCATTGGTAGAACTTGCACAGGCTGCTACTACTGAAAAATTCATGCCTTTAAACCCATATTTGATGGAGATACTTCCGCCTACGAGGTCAAGTAAAGTTCTTGGAACAAAAAACGGACTAAAATATCTCGGATTTCTGCCATTCTGAAAGTATTGGAATAATTCCTTTTCAAATGTTTGAACACCTCCAAAGCCTGAAGTAAACAACACACCTACCCGTTTTTTATTCAGCTCCGTATAATCTAATAATCCGGCATCTTTAATAGCTTCATCTGCACATACCAATCCGTATTGTCCGAAAGTATCGAGTTTCTTTAAATCTTTTTTATCGAAGAAATTATCAGGATTAAATTTTTTTACTTCGCAGGCAAACTTAGTACGAAAGAGTGTTGTATCAAAACCGGTTATAAAATCACAACCGTTCATCCCATTGGATAATCCATTCCAAAACTCCGGTATTGAATTACCTATTGGCGTAATGGCTCCAATTCCTGTTACCACTACACGATTAAGTTTCATACATTTATTTTGATGAATAAAAATATAATGAAGTGAAGAGAAAGATTCTTCACTTTGTGAGAATGACAATATTAAATTAAACGTTCGCTTCCAAATAAGCAATCGCCTCGCCTACCGTCTTTATCTTATCAGCCTGCTCATCAGGAATAATGATGTTGAACTCTTTCTCAAATTCCATGATTAATTCAACGGTTTCCAAAGAATCCGCTTTCAAATCATTTTCAAAACTTGCTTCGGGAGTTACCTCACTATCTTCTACATTTAGCTTTTCTACGATAATCTTTTTTACGCGCTCTGCAATGGTTGACATAGTCAATAAATTTTATAAAATTGATGTGCAAAATTAGGGTAAATTTTGATATTCTGTATAAAAGTTGATTAAAATTAATTTTCATCAAGTTATTGTATATCAAATTATTATAAAATAAACAGCTTAAATGTTGAAAAAGCATCCTGTTTTTAAACGAATCCTTCCTTAAATTGCATCAGATTTATGGCGAAAAAGCAGATTATAGAGGCAGCATTTGATTTTCAGATTTGGGGCATCAACTCAAATATGGAAGATTACAGGTTATGTCTGCACCTGAACCAATACCTGAAATGGAATTTAAAACGCGTTCATGATATTGAATTTTACAGTCCGCAGATAAAAGGTTTCAAGCATTTTAATGCTTACAAATACAAAAATGAGGCTGACTTTTACACCTTGGAATTAATCCAAAATAAAAATGCCGGAAATATTCTGATTCCGGAACTTAAAAACTTTGACTTCCTGTTTTTGTTAAATGGTGAAGAAGAATATTTTGAGGAAAAAGAATTTACTGATTTACTGGCGAAAATTCCGGGCGTGCAATCTGCTATTCAAATGGATGTAAACACGTTAAAATCAAAACACAATTTATTAATCAGACATTTTAATGAACAATACAAAAAGAAAAACCAAATTAATAGCCACCATTGGTCCGGCGAGTAACAGCTATGCAAAACTTGTTGAATTATATCAAAGTGGTGTTAATGTATTTCGTTTAAATTTTTCTCATGGTCGTCATGATGATCATGAACAGGTTATAAAACATTTAGTAAAACTTAATAATGAGCTTAATGCACATGTAAGCATTTTAGCGGATTTGCAGGGACCCAAACTACGAACAGGTTTAATGCAGAATAATGCAATTGAATTAAAAGAAGGCAAATCTATAAAAGTAACGTGCGAAGATGTAATCGGGACAAAAGAAATATTTTCAGTTACCTATGAAAAACTAACAACGGATTTAAAGGTAAACGAATTTATTTTAATTGATGACGGAAAGATAGAGCTGCAGGTAGAAGAAATACTAGATACGAAAACAGTACAATGTAAAATAATTTCCGGTGGTATGCTCTCTTCAAAAAAGGGATTTAATTTACCCAATACCAAAATATCTCTGCCAAGCTTAACAGAAAAAGACAGAGCAGATTTAGCATTTATTCTTACACAACCGGTGAACTGGATTGCTTTATCCTTTGTCCGCACAGCCAAAGAAATCAACGAATTGAGAGATATTATTCATCAAAATGATTCTCCACTAAAAATAGTTGCAAAGATAGAAAAACCGGAAGCTGTAAAAAATATAGACAGTATTATAAAAGCAACGGATGCGGTGATGATTGCCCGCGGTGATTTAGGTGTAGAAGTTGCCATGGAAGAAATGCCGCTGATACAGAAAAATATTATTTATAAATGTATTCAGGCATCTAAACCAGTGATAATTGCCACACAAGTAATGGAATCCATGATTGATATGTCGAGACCATCAAGAGCTGAAATTACTGACGTAGCAAATGGTGTGCTGGATGGTGCTGACGCTATTATGCTGAGTGGTGAAACATCGGTTGGAAAAAATCCGGCGCGCGTTATTCAAACAATTGATAAAATTATCAGACGAACAGAACAAGAAGATGAGATTTACAACAAACATCTGTTGCCGGACAAAAACTCTAAAACATTTTTGTCGGATGCTATTTGTTTTAATGCCTGCAAAATTGCAGAAGACGTGGATGCAAAAGCAATAAACGGAATGACGTATTCAGGCTACACTGCATTTATGCTGGCAAGCAACCGGCCAAAAGCTGAAATACATATTTTCACCAGCAACTTAAGTTTGCTGAATACATTGGGGCTGGTTTGGGGTGTTGATGTTTTTTATTACGATAAGTTTGTAAGTACCGATGAATCAATTGATGATATAATTGAAATTTTAAAGAGTGAAAAAGCGGTAAGCTCAGGTGATATTATTGTGAGTACTGCAAGTATGCCTATTCGAGGACATGGCAGAACAAATATGGTAAAGATTAGTAAGATTAAGTGATTTCAGCAGTAAGATTTCAGATTTCTTAATAAGTCGTATTTTAACTATAAACTTTACTTAGATTGGGAGCATTATTTCTAAATTCATGTTAAAAGAAGTGAAATTATCCACATTTAAGGTTCATTTAACTAACTAGGTTTGACAAAGCTTCTGTTTGTGCTTATATTTACACTACGTTTCAAAGCCGAAACAACATATTTCCCCTAAAGCATAGTTACGAAATACCCTTTCACCCAACAAATAATTGAGTTATGAAAGGATTTCTGTTTGTATTATTAAGCGTATGCTTTATTTTTTCTTCTACAGACACATTTGCAAAAAGCAAAAAGTACAAAAGATCAGGAAGTAATATTTATGTAAGTAAAAAGTACACCGGTCATACATGTCCTAAGCCAAGGAAAATAATCAATGCTGTTTATTTTTAAGGTTACAATCCTTCAATAAACTTTTTACAAGCCAAACCGGGATTTGCTGTTTTCATAAAATTTTCTCCAATGAGAAATCCTTGAAAGCCGTTTTGTTTAAAATGCTTCAACGTATCAATATTGGCAATACCACTTTCAGCCACTTTTACAAAATCATTTCCTAATTTTTCCGCCATACGGATAGATTGCTCAATATCCACTTCAAATGTTTTTAAATTGCGGTTATTAATACCAACCATATCTACCAGATGATATACGTGATTCAATTCTGTTTCATCGTGTAATTCCAGTAATACTTCTAATCCTAAACCTTTAGCTAATTCTGTAAAATGTTTTACCTCTTTCGGTGTAAGTACGGAAGCAATCAGCAATATCACATCTGCTCCCCAGCTTTTTGCCTCCAAAAACTGATATTCGTCTATCATAAAATCTTTTCGTAACAAAGGAATTTCAACTTCACTCCTTACGGAAATTAAGTCATTATTAGTACCTCCAAAAAATTCTTCATCCGTAAGCACAGAACTGCCTGACACGCCTGCACTTTCATATGCTTTCACCACTTCTGTTACTGATGCTGTATCGTTAATAATTCCTTTAGAAGGTGATTTACGTTTAAATTCCGCAATAATGCCCGAACCATCTGCTTTTAATAAATTCTCTGCTAATGAAACAGTATTTCGTTTAAAATAAATACTCTGCTCCAACTCACTGACTGTAATGCGCTGTTTAGCAGATTCAACTTCAATTTTCTTATGTGCTATTATTTTATCAAGAATGTTCATATAGAAACTGATAAATGATTAAACTTTTTTTAAGATGTTAAAACTCTGAAGTGCTTTGCCGCTGTACAGGCTCTGTTGAGCAATTCTTAACGCATTATGATATGAATTTTCTTCATACAAAGAAATTGCCAGTGCCGCATTTGCAAGCACAGCATTATTTTGTGCAGGTGTACCTTTTCCTTTTAAGATATTCATAAATAATTTTGCATTAGACATTATCGTTTTTCCGCCATATAATTCTTCAGGTCTTATTTGTTTAAATCCAAAGCTATCGGGTTCATGTACCTGGATTTTTTTTCTGGTAAAAATTTTGGTATCCCCGGTCAACGAAATTTCATCGTAACCATCCAGTCCATGTACAATAGCAAAATTTGTGGTGGAAGATTTCAGTACATCTCTGTATAATTTCCCAACAAACTCACTATGTACGCCAATTACTTTTGTTTTTGGATTACATGGATTTACCAAAGGTCCTAATAAATTAAATATCGTTTTTACCTGCAATTGTCTTCTTACATTTGCAACATTCTTTATTGCAGGATGGAATAAAGGTGCATGCAAAAAAGTAATGTTTGATGCTTCTAATTGTTCATTCAATTGCTGTTCAGTAGTTGCAAATTTTATTCCTGTTTGTTCCAGCACGTTAGATGCGCCTGAAATGGAAGAAAATCCATAGTTACCACTTTTTGTTACTTTTATACCCGCACCCGCACATACAAAAGAAGCCAAAGTAGAAATATTAAACGTATTCTTTCCATCACCACCTGTTCCAACAATATCTAATGTATTTTTATACTTGAAATTTATTGGTGTAGCCAGATCAAGCATAGCATTTCTAAAACCAATTACTTCATTTGTAGTTGGCATTCTCATATTATAAACAGACAAAAATGCCGCAACCTGTGCATCATTCTGATTGCCCGATGCAATATCTTTTAAAGCAATATGTGCCTCTTCCTGTGATAAGGATTTACCGGTGAACAAATATTGTAGGAGTGTTTTCATTTTGTACTTTTATTTAAACAGATTGCTTCGCTGCACTACACTTCAATCGCAATGTCGATGTGTTTTATGTTAGCATTTAAACAGCCAGTTTTCAATTAGTTTTATTCCCTGTGGTGTCATCACACTTTCCGGATGAAACTGAACGCCACGCACATTATAAGATTCATGTTTGATGGCTTGAACAATTCCATCATCATCAACAGCAGTAACTATTAAAGGTGTTTTGACATTTTTTATTGCCCATGAATGATAACGACCGCTTTGAAATTCATCATCCATATCTTCAAACAAAATATCATCACTAATTACTTTGGTGTTTTTTGATTTTCCATGAATCACATTCCCCACATTATACAATTCTGCTCCAAAAACCTGACCAATTGCCTGATGACCTAAACACACGCCTAATATTGATTTCTTGTCAGCATATTTTTTTATTAAGTCTATTAAAATACCGGCTTCTTCGGGTATTCCGGGACCGGGTGATAAAATTATTTTATCATACTGATTTACTTCTTCCAGTGAAATTTTATCATTTCGGAAGACATCGCATTGCACGTTGAATGATTCAACATAATGCACCAAATTATAAGTAAACGAATCGTAATTATCAAGTACTAAAACTGACTTCATATTTTTATTTTTTTAAACCACAAAGGCACAAAGTACACTAAAGGTTATAATGTATTTGCTAATTCTATTGCTTTGTTTAACGCTGCTAATTTATTTTCTACTTCCTGTAATTCACTTTCAGGCACGGAATCAGCCACTACACCGGCTCCTGCCTGAAACGTCAGAGTATTATTTTTACTCATAAAACTACGAATCATAATGGCATGATTAAAATCTCCATTGAAATTTAAGTGACCGATACATCCTCCATAAAATCCACGGCTTGTTTTTTCATATTGATCAATTAACTGCATAGCTTTATATTTGGGTGCCCCGCTTAAAGTACCCGCAGGAAAGGTATCTCCAATAATTTTGATTTTATTATCGGCACTTTCTATTTCAGCGGTCACTTTTGAAACCAAATGAATCACATGCGAATAATATTGCACTTCACGATACACTTCCACTTTTGTATTTTTTCCACCACGTGACAGATCGTTACGTGCCAGATCCACCAACATGATATGTTCTGCATTTTCTTTCGGGTCACCGGATAATTTTTGAGCCAATGCTGCATCTTTTGCATCATCGCACGTTCTTCGAAACGTTCCTGCAATCGGATGTATGGTAACTTTATTATTTTTAATAATCAGTTGTGATTCCGGTGAAGATCCCATTAAACGAAAACCTTCAAAATCGAAATAGAAACAATAGGGTGAAGGATTGATACTGCGCAATGCACGGTACACATTAAAATCATCACCTCTGTATTTTTGCTGAAACTGCCGTGACAAGACAATCTGAAAAACATCACCACGGTAGCAAGATTCCTTCCCTTTGTTCACCATTTCTAAGTATTCATCATCAGTAAGATTAGATGTTTTATCATTTTCCGCAGAAAAATTATCGAGTTGTAATGGTTTAAATTTTATGATGCTTTCAATTTCATCTAAAGATGTCGCATCATTCTCACAGCCAACCACCTCATTTTTAATCATAAATAATTCGTGATTAAAATGATTAAACGCAATAATGTATTGATAGCAGAAATATTGTGCAATTGGAATTTCGGGTGTTGGCTTATTCAGTTGAATATCTTCAAAATACTGCACTATATCATACGTCATGTATCCAAATAGACCATTCGTGATAATTGGTAATTGTAGAGTTGTTGAATTATTGAATTGTTGAATAAATGAATTAATACAATCCGTTAATTTATTTTCTTTCAGATTGATCTCATTTATTTTTTTATCAGGATAGTTAGCAATAAAAGTAGAACCTTCCACTTTAAACCCTGCAATAGGCTGAAAACAGATATAGGAAAAATTATGCTCATCACCGTGGTAATCGGAGCTTTCCAGTAATATACAGTTTTTAAATTTTGCACGCAAACGCAGATAAATACTTACCGGCGTAAGCATATCGGAAAGTATTTTTTTATTGATGGTATTAAAATTGTAGTTCATTTTCTTATTATTTCGTCATTGCGAATGCATTACAAATCATTAAACTTATCAAATTGTCAATTGCATGAAGCAATCTGTTTGATTTATTGTACAGATTGCTTCGCTCGTTCCTCACTCGCAATGACGTTATAAAAAAAGCCCGCTTTTTACGGCGAGCTAATATAATACATTTGGTTATAGAATTAGTGCACGCCTATTGCCGTTTATTGTTCCACCACCAAAATTTGTTTGTTTTCATACTGTAAATATATGCATAGATTTTTAAAATTCAAATTTATTTTATTACATTTCCAAATAGAAACTTATAACAATCCTTTAGTGCTTGGCAGGTCATTCCCTTCGCGTCTTACTGCCATTTTAATAGATTTAGCAACCGCTTTAAATATCGCTTCTATTTTGTGGTGTTCATTTTCGCCTTCCGCCTTAATGTTAAGATTGCATTTAGCGGCATCAGAAAATGATTTCCAGAAATGAAAAAATAATTCGGTTGGCATATCTCCTACTCTTTCTCTATTGAATTTTGCTTTCCATACTAACCACGGTCTCCCGGAAAAATCTATAGCAACCTGAGCCAATACATCGTCCATTGGCAATAAAAACCCATAACGGCTGATTCCTTTTTTATTCCCTAATGCTTGCAAAAATGCTTCCCCCAATGCAATGGCTGTATCTTCAATGGTATGATGCTCATCGATATGCAAGTCGCCTTTTACTTTTATATCTATATCACAACCGGAATGTTTGGCTAACTGTTCCAACATATGATTGAAGAAACCTAATCCTGTTTTAATCGTTGATTTACCGCTTCCATCGAGATTTAGTTTTACGAAAATCTTTGTTTCATTCGTGTTGCGTTGTACTACTGCTATTCGTGAGGGTTTACTAAGCAATTCATAAATAGCTTTCCAGTTATCTGTTTTTAATGCAATAGATTTTTTCAGTTCATTTTGTTTGAGTTTATTATCGTCTGTTTTATCAGCACTTCTTCCAATCAAAATTCCTTTTGCACCTAAATTTTTTGCCAGTTGGATATCCGTTAATCTGTCTCCTATTACAAATGAATTTGCTAAATCATATTTTTTAGGATTAAAATATTTAGTCAACAAACCGGTATTAGGTTTGCGTGTAGGCAAATTATCTTTTGCAAAACTTCTGTCAATCAATACGTCTTCAAATTCAATGCCTGCACTTTTCAATACTTCCATCATTAAATTATGAGCCGGCCAGAATGTTTTTTCCGGAAAAGATTTTGTACCCAAACCATCCTGATTCGTCACCATTACGAACTTGAAATCCGTTTCTTTAGCTATACGCGATAAATATGGAATTACCTCCGGCAAAAACTGCAGTTTTTCATAGCTGTCGATCTGAAAATCTTTTGGTTCATTAATTAATGTTCCATCACGGTCTATAAATAAAATCTTTTGCATAATTTAAACTTTATATTCTTTCAATGCATCAATAAATAAACGATTTTCATCTTCTGTTCCCACACTCACACGCAAACACCCTTTCAGTAGCGGAGCTTTATCACGATTACGAACAATTACTTTCTTTGATAGCAAATATCTGTATAGATGATTTGCATCGTCTACTTTAAACAAAATAAAATTAGCATCTGATGGATATATTTTCTCAATAAAAGGAAAATCTTTCATTTTGTTTTCCAACCAATGTCTTCCTCTCAGTAATTCATTAATAAACTGGTTTTTCTTATCCGGTTTTCTTAGTGCTTCAAAGGCCAAATTAATAGTATGCTGATTTACATTATAAGGCATCTTAATGACATTCAAAAAATGAATAATCTCTTCATTGGCATACAACATACCCAAACGTGCATCTGCCATACCCCAGGCTTTGGAGAATGTTTTTATTACCACTAAATTTTGAAATTCGTTTAAACGATTCACCCAACTGCTACTTTCTGCAAAATCCTGATACGCTTCATCTATCACCACTAAACCATCAAAGGAGTTTAAAAGTTTTACAACATCATTCTCATTCATTAGGTTTCCGGTTGGATTATTCGGCGAACAAATAAAAATAATCTTGATGTTTGTATTGTGCTGAATTTTTTCCAGAATTTCTTCTACATTTAGCTGAAAGGTTTCATCTTTCAATAGTACTTCAATGATTCCGATGTTCATCACGTGCGATGCATGTTCATACATGGAAAAGGAAGGCGGCAAAATCATCACCTTATCTTTTCCCGGAATACAAAAACATTGAATTAAAACGTTTATACATTCATCACTTCCATTCCCTAAAAAAATCTGGCTGGTATTTAATTTTTCCTCCTTGGCGAGTGCTGTTTTTAAATCCATCTGTAAAGGGTCCGGATATCGATTGTGTAATTCATCTGTTACGGAACCCAAGCTATTTTCGTTGGCATCTAAAAATACCCCTTCTTTACCTTCGTATTCCATTCGTGCAGATGAATACGCCTGCATAGTTAAAATATGCGGACAAACCAGATTTTTTATGTTGATTTCTTTCATACTTAAAATCCCAAAAGAGACTCTTTATTCGTTCATTAATTTTTTAAGCGTATACTTACAGCATTTTTATGTGCCGTTAATTCTTCATTTGCTGCCATCACTTCAACAGTATTTCCAATATTTTGCAAACCCTCTTTTGACAATCTTTGAAACGTAATTTTCTTTACAAAACTATCTAATGAAACACCGCTGTAAGCCCGCGCAAATCCGTTAGTGGGTAATGTATGATTGGT
The DNA here is from genome assembly GCA_035438465.1 of Chitinophagales bacterium. Classification (GTDB taxonomy): domain Bacteria; phylum Bacteroidota; class Bacteroidia; order Chitinophagales; family JADIYW01; genus JADJSS01. Next base: position 16,028 of record DAORIK010000033.1, read on the forward strand.
GCCGCTTGCATAATCACCTGCACTTTCCGGTGAATAATGTCCTATAAAGACAGAGCCTGCATTGATTACTTTTTCCGATAGCTCTTCTGCATTCCTCGTTTGCAAAATCAAATGTTCAGGTGCATAGGCGTTGCTGAAATCGATTGCTTCTTCTAAATCCTTTACTAGAATCATTTTACTGTTTTCCAAAGCACGCAATGCCAATTCTTTTCTTGGTAACTCTTTCAACTGTTGGTCAATAGCGAAATGCACCAAATTCAGATAGGCTTCTTCCGTCGTTACAAAAATTACCTGACTATCTGCGCCATGTTCTGCCTGTGCCAATAAATCAGCTGCTATAAAATCAGGTCTTGATTCATCATCTCCAATAATCAATACTTCACTTGGACCGGCAGGCATATCAATAGCAATACCGGCTTTATTTACTAATTGCTTGGCTGCAGTTACATATTGATTTCCCGGTCCGAATATTTTATATACCTGCGGAATCGTTTCTGTGCCATAAGCCATTGCTGCAATTGCCTGCGCTCCGCCCACTTTATAAATTTTATGCAGGCCGCATAAGTTTGCAACATATAAAATTGCGGGATGAACGTTTCCATCCTTATTGGGTGGCGTGCATAAAATAATTTCTTTACAACCGGCAATAACAGCAGGTATAACCAGCATTAACACGGTAGAAAACAGCGGAGCAGTTCCTCCGGGAATGTATAAACCAACTTTTTCAATAGCTACTGATTTTCGCCAGCACTGTACACCTTCCATTGTTTCAATTATTTCAACAGAGCCTTGTTGATGCTGATGAAATTTAAAGATGTTGAAATAGGCAATATCTATTGCTTTTTTTAATTCTTCTGAAACATTTTTTAATGCATACTCCACTTCTTCTTTCGATACTAAAATATCATCTAAAAGAACATTATCAAATTTTTGAGCATAATACCGCAAGGATGCATCACCACGCAGTTTTACATCTTCCAAAATTGGTATTACGGCTTCTTCAATGGAAGCTAAAGATTGTACAGGGCGTTGTACTATATTATTCCAGGTTTCTTTTGTTGGATATTTTATAGTTTGCATTTTCAAATTTTAACCGCAACGCACACTAAGTTTTTTTAATGTGCGCTATGCGTTTTAATAAATTAATTTTTCAATCGGCATTACCAAAATGCCTTCTGCTCCTGCTTCTTTCAGTTGCTGAATTTTTTCCCAAAAATCTTTTTCTGTAATCACAGAATGTACCGAACTCCATCCTTCGGTTGCCAATGCCTGAACGGTTGGTGAATTAATTCCCGGTAACAATGAAATAATTTTATCAAGGCTTTGATTAGGTGCATTTAGGAGAATATACTTATTTTTTTGAGCACGTTTTACAGACTCAAGCCTGAATAAGAGATTATTTAATATCTCGTTCTTTTCCGTTGAAAGATTTTTATTTTTAATTAAAACCGCTTCTGACTGAAAAATTTGTTCTGCTTCTTTTAATCCATTACTCAATAAAGTAGAACCCGTACTTACAATATCACAAATCGCATCTGCCAGCCCGATGCCGGGAGCAATTTCAACAGAACCCGAAATTACGTGAATATCCGCTTTGATATTTTTAGCATCCAGATAGTTTTGTAAAATCTTCGGGTATGAGGTTGCAATTGATTTTCCTGACAAATCACTAACGGATTTATATTCCATATTTCTTGGAACAGCTAACGATAATCGGCATTTACCAAATCCCATTTTTATAACTTCATCTACACTTTTAGCAGACTCCACCAAAACATTTTCTCCTACGATACCAATATCTGCCACGCCGTCTTGTACATAATCCGGAATATCATCATCCCTCAGGAATAAAATATCTACCGGAAAATCGTAGGCAGCTGTCACTAGCTTACCTGTACTATTTGGAAAGGAAATGTCGCATTCATGAATGAGTTTTATGGATTCATCGCTCAGGCGACCTTTTTTCTGTATGGCTAGTTTTAATCTTTGCATAAACAAATTTACTTTTTTGAAAGTTAATTCCGAAACAAGTTCAGAATGACAATAAATTGATAAAACGATTGAAAAAATAGATATGCACTCCTATCTGGAGTGATGTAAAACATGTGAAGTAAGGTTTATTAACGCTGACATATTGTAAATATATAAAAAACAAATACCATAAACCCCTTTTGAACTTTAAATTAAGATTAATGAATTTGATTTTTACTTGTAAATTTGTACTTCAATAATATTTCATGAAGAGAATTACTTTTATTTTTTCGTTTGTAACAGTTGTATTTATCTCTGAAGCAGCAAATAAACCAAGTTCGGTTAATACCTATTTTGATTCTTATAAGAAAGGATTTATAGAAAGATTCTGGAAGGTAAACCCAGAATGGGCAAGTGCATTAGGTTATCAGAAATATGTACAGGTATTACAGATACCAAATGATTCACAACGTATAAACAATGTTCAATTTTATACCAATGAATTAAAACGACTAAAAACCTATTCATTTCAGCATTTATCAGATTTAAACAAAATAGATTACAAAATCATAGAGAACGAACTACAAAAAAGGATTTGGGAAATTACAGTATTAAAAGATTATGAATGGAACCCTGCCCTTTATAATATTGGTGAGACATTTTCCATATTTTTTACTGAAAACCGGACATCACTAAAAAAAACTATCGATTTATTTTATACAAAACTAAAAAATGTTCCTGCTTACTACGAAGCTGCAAAAAAGAATATAAAGAACCCTTCCAATGAATATTTACAATTAGCTATCGAACAAAATGAAGGCTCAATATCTATTTTTGAAAACGACTATGCAGACTCTGTAAAGGCATTGCATTATTATCCCGAACATGAAGAACAATTATTAAAGAGCGGCAGAGAAGCAGTTACAGCTATTAAATCATACATTCAATATTTAAAAAACCTAAAGAACGATAATCCTCGTTCTTTTAGATTAGGTAGTGAATTATATGCAGATAAATTTAAATATGACATACAAAGTCAATATACTATAGACGAAATGTATGCCGCCGCCACACAACGTAAAGAATATTTACATAATGAAATGTTTAAACTCGCATTGAAATTATGGCCAAAATATTTTGGAGCAAATGAACCGGTACCTGCTAATCAATTAACGGTAATTAAAAAAATAATTGATACCATTTCCGTACAACATGTTGCTCCGGAGAATTTCAAAGAAGAAATTGAAAAGCAATTACCAGAATTGACTGCTTTTGTGAAAGCAAAAAATCTTATTTACATGGACCCGACAAAACCATTGAAAGTACGCAAGGAACCAGGCTACATGGCCGGCGTTGCTGGCGCATCTATGAGCTCTCCGGGACCATACGATGCAAAAAGAACCGCTTATTATAATGTAGGAACCCTGGATGGCTGGAGTACGGAAAAAGCTGAAAGTTATTTGCGTGAATATAATAAATATGTGCTCCCTATTTTAAATATTCACGAAGCAATTCCCGGTCATTATGTTCAACTTATGTATAGCAACAAAGCGCCATCCATCATAAAATCTATTTTTGGGAATGGTGCTATGGTTGAAGGCTGGGCTGTTTACTCGGAATTACTGATGCTTGAAAACGGATACGGAAACAATGAGGATGAAATGTGGCTGCTCTATTACAAATGGAACCTGAGAAGTGTTTGTAACACTATTTTGGATATTAGTGTTCATACAAAGAACATGAGCAGAGAAGATGCATTGGAATTATTAATAAATCAGGCATTTCAACAAAAAACAGAAGCGGAAGGAAAATGGCGAAGGGTGCAATTAAGCAATGTACAACTGACGAGTTATTTTACAGGTTTTTATGAGATAATACAATTACGCGAAGCATACAAAAAACTTAAAGGAAATGCATATAATGTTAAAGATTTTAACGAAAAATTTCTCAGCTACGGAAGCGCTCCGGTAAAATATATACGGGAAATGATGTTAAAAAAGTAAGGTAATTAAGTTGCACTACTATTTTGTTAAAATACTTGCGCTTTTGCAAAAATAGGTACAATTTAAATGCATAAAGATTGCAATCTAAATAGTAGACTTAATAGTTCTAAAGCGCCTTATGGGCGCTTTTTATTTTTATACTATTTTTCATTTTTTTAGTATCTTCAATGTTCACATTTAAGACATAATGAAAACACATTTACCGTTTATTTTATTTATTATACTACTCTCAGGGTGTAAAAAAGAGTCAGATACCTCAAGAAAAGCATCTATTCCCGATCAAACAGAAATAAATAAACTAAAAATAAATCAGCTGCAAACGTTAGGCAGCCACAACAGCTATCATATAAGAACAGACCCCAAATTATTAAATTTTCTATCCGCCATCAGTTCCATTTTGCCGAGTAATCTTCAGGCTTCCGATTTAGATTATGAACATGAGTCTTTAGAAATACAGTTGAATACTTACGGCATGCGTAGTTTTGAAATTGATCTTTATGCAGATCCTGCAGGGGGAAGGTTTTACAGCAGGCGAGGAAATATTTTAATTGGCAAACCGGAAGCTTCCGGCATTGATGAGTTACGACAACCGGGATTTAAAGTAATGCATATTCCGGATATAGATTACAATACGCATTTTTACACTTTTAAAAGTATGTTGCTTACGTTGAAAAGCTGGTCGGATGCACATCCAAATCACATTCCTGTTTTTTTATTGATAGAAACAAAAGAAACTACTGCCGGTGATGTCTTGGGATTCTTAGGCTTCAAAACAGCTATAAAATATACTCCGGCTTTATGTGATGATTTAGATGCAGAAGTGAAAGCTGTCTTTGGAAACAATTTAGATAAAGTCATTACTCCGGATATGGTCAGAGGCTCTTATCCGACATTGGAAGCAGCTGTACTGGCAAAAAACTGGCCAACAGTTGGCGCAAGCAGAGGCAAATTTATTTTTGTAATGCAAGGTGGTGGTGAAGAAGAATATATACAAGGTCATGCTTCTTTACAAGACAGAACCATGTTTATAATGTCTGAACAAGGAAGACCTGAAGCTGCATTTCTTGGCTACGATGATCCGGTAAGAAACAGCACTATTATTCCCGATGCTGTTAGTAAAGGCTATATGGTTCGCACACGTTCTGACGACCCGAATAAACAAAACAGAACCGGCGATTACACTCAACAAAATGCTGCTTTTGCAAGCGGAGCGCAAATGATTTCTACAGATTATTACCGTCCGGATCCTCGTTATCTGACACAGCCTGCAAGTTTTAAAAATTACAGCTGCAGATTTCCGAATAATGACTTAGCGAGAATCAATTCGATTTCTGCTGCCGATAAACAAGGTATCGGAAAAATTGCAGAATAGTATTGGCATTTCAGAATTTAGATTTATGATTTAAGAATTTTTAATTCTGCATTTCGAACTCTTATTACTTTAATATTTATCTTTAAACATGCGGAAATTTTCATTTTGTTGTCTATTAATAGCTTTACTTTTTTTCATTTCAGAATTGAAAAGTCAGGATTTTATTACTATTGATTCCTTAAAAATCAATCAAATTCAGACTTTAGGCAGTCATAACAGTTATCATCAACGAGCGAATAAATTTGTCTTACGATTCTTAAAAGGCCTGAGCGGTATTCTTCCGAAAGAATACAATCCGAAAGACTTAGATTATGCACATGAACCTTTACTCGTTCAGTTAGATAGTTTTCATTTAAGAAGTTTCGAAATAGATGTGTATGCTGACCCGAAAGGCGGACAATTCTACTATCGAAAAAAAAATAATTTATTGGGAAAACCTAAAGCATCCAATATTGAAGACTTAAAAAAGCCGGGTTTTAAAGTAATGCATATTCCGGATATAGATTACAATACGCATTATTATACATTCAAAAGTATGCTGACAGATTTTAAGCAATGGAGTGATGCACATCCGAATCATTTGCCGATTTATATTATGATAGAATGTAAAGAAGAAAC
>DAORIK010000034.1:0-21845 GCA_035438465.1 Chitinophagales bacterium
TATCTTTGCACACTCAAATTTAAAGAAATGGCACATCATAAGTCAGCAAAGAAAAGAATCAGACAAACGGCTAAGAAACGATTAGAAAACCGTTACTATGGAAAAACCACCAGAAATGCATTGCGTAAATTCTTGGGTTTATCCGATAAAAGCGAAGCGGAGAAAACTATGTCATCTGTAGTGGCTATGGTTGATAAATTGGCAAAAAGAAACCAAATTCACAAAAACAAAGCCGGTCACTTAAAATCAGAAGTGATGAAGCATTTGAATGCGTTGAAAAAATAAAAACTTCGGTTTTTTATGGAAAATAAGTAATTGGTGTATCTCAATGGTACACCAATTCTATTTTTATGTTTACGGAATCCAAACTCACTATCAAATCCTGGGCAGAAGAGGACAGGCCACGCGAGAAGTTGCAATTAAAAGGAAAGCAATCATTATCAGATGCTGAATTGCTGGCAATTATTATCGGTTCCGGCAATGCGGAATTATCAGCAGTAGAATTATCACGACAAATACTTGCATCTGTCAATAATGATTTGTTTGAATTAGGCAGAAAGCCAATCGACTATTTATTGCAGTTTAAAGGCATTGGTGAAGCCAAAGCAATTTCGATTGCTGCGGCTTTGGAATTAGGCAGACGAAGAGCGCAGGCGGAAAGCAAACCACAGGAAAAAATAATTTCAGATAAACTGGCTTTTGAAATGATGTCGCCGATTTTGTCAGATTTGCCACACGAAGAATTTTGGATAATTTGCCTGAATAGAAATAACCGGTTTATTTCCAAACACAAGATAAGCAGCGGCGGCGTTGCAGGCACTGTTGCAGACATGAAGATGATTTTTAATATCGCGCTTAAAGAATTAGCAAGCAGTATAATATTGTGTCACAATCATCCATCCGGTAATTTAAATCCAAGTGAGCAAGACATCAAACTGACAAAAAACGCTAGAGAAGCAGGCAAATTATTAGAGATTACGGTGTTGGATCATATCATTATTGCACACAATAATTACTATAGTTTTTTGAATAATAATCTTTTTAATTAACTCAATAACAACATCATAGATACATCTTATCATTGTAACATTGAGCTAATCAGTGTATATTTGCAGTTCAATCAGTTAAATATTTTATGGAAGGATTTAGAGCCTTAGGCTTAAGCGACGACATTTTAGACGCATTAGAAAAAAAAGGGTACGAGGTACCCACACCCATTCAGCAGCAAACAATACCACTTTTACTTAATGGTGATTTAGATATTGTAGGACAAGCACAAACAGGTACAGGAAAGACGGCTGCCTTCGGTTTGCCTATCTTAGAACGATTTGACCCGACACAAAAAAGCGTGCAAGCATTAGTTTTAGCACCAACACGTGAACTGGCAATACAAACGGCAGAAGAAATTAAAAGTTTTAAAGGGTCTAAAAGAATCTGGATAACCACTGTGTATGGAGGTGCACCCATTGGTGCACAAATGCGTGAACTGGAAAAAGGGACACATGTAGTGGTAGGTACACCTGGTCGTGTGATTGATTTAATCGAAAGAAAAAAATTAATTCTTGATGAGGTAAAATACGTAGTATTAGACGAAGCGGATGAAATGCTGAATATGGGTTTCATCGACGATATCGAATTGATTTTAAAATCGTGCGCAACAGAACGTAGAATGCTGTTGTTTTCTGCTACGATGCCGGACAGAATTTTATCCTTAGCGAAACGCTACATGGGAAAATTTAATATGGTGCAAATTGCAAAACAAGAAATTACCAACGTAAATATTGAACAATCCTATTTCGAAGTACCCGACAGAGATCGTTTTGATGCTTTGTGTCGTGTATTGGATGTGGAAGAAGATTTTTATGGTATTATTTTCTGTAATACAAAAGCAGAAGTAGTAGAGATATCAAATCACTTGAATGACAAAGGCTATACTTCAGATGCCTTGCACGGCGATATTCAGCAGAACCTGCGTGAAAAAGTAGTGAAGCAATTTAAGACCAATAAATTTGGTGTTTTGGTAGCAACTGATGTAGCTGCTCGTGGTATTGATATTTCCGATTTGACACACGTTATCAATTATGGGTTACCACAAGATCCGGAATCCTATGTGCATAGAATCGGACGTACAGGAAGAGCAGGAAAATTAGGGAAAGCGATTGCTATTATTTCGCCATCAGAAAGAAGAAAATTGTTGTTTGTAGAAAGAATTTCTAAAGCAAAAATGAAGAAAGGTAAATTGCCTGATGCTGATGATATGGTGAAAATTAAAACACGTCGTTTAACGGAACATGTTGAAACCATTATTGGAACAGAACATTACAGTGAATATTTGGAATTGGCTGCGCAATTAATTGGCGAGAATGAAGCTGATGTAATTGTAGCGGCACTCATTAAACATTTTGCAAAAGATGAGTTGAATCCTAAGGCATACAAGCAAATTAAAGAAGCGGTTCAAAGAGAAGAATTTGGCAGAAACGATAGATTTAGTGATAAAGGCAGACGTGGCAACGACAGAGGCGACAGAGGTGACAGACGCGACAACCGATTTGGCGACAGACGCGAAAGCAGAGACAGTGCGCCACGCAAAAGAAGCAGTTCTTCACAACGTTTGTTCTTTGCAAAAGGCAGAGCCGATGGTATGACACCACGTGCCTTGTTAGATGAATTAAAGAATACGGCTGGCATCGAATCGCGACGAATTGATGATATCAGAATATTAGACAATTTTTCTTTCTTTGCTACCAATAAGGAAGATGCAGAACAAATTTTAGCAGTCTATAAACGCAACAAAGGCAATGCAAAACCAATGGTAGACAAAGCCAGAGAGAGAGACGACAGATAACTTCTTACTTTTTATTTTCAGCGGCAAATGAGAACGCAAAAGACATGATATGCGCATGTAAATTGTTGGAACGGTAATAGAAAGAATATCGTAATAGTATATTCTCAAAAAAAGCTTTTTTTTGTTTTTTACTGATAGGAAAAATTTTTAAACTTAATCCTGCTTTATACGTATTAAAGCGCGATAAATCGTAATCACTTGTATAAAATTCTTCATCCGTTTGATGTTCTTTGTAAGGTTTAAAATAATCTGAACCTGACTGGTGATAGAATCTGAAGAATGTAGCCATCGTAAATTGAGGCACAATCTTTAATGCACCTTCAGCTTCTACAGCATTTGCAATAATTCCAAAATTATCGGTATAAAATGAATATTGGGTTTTAAGAATAAAACGCGAACCAAGGAATGCATTTAATTTTAAAGCAATCGGGAATTTAAAACGTTGCTTTGGTAAATTTTCTACACGTAATGAATTATCATTGAAATATACTCTGTGAAACGGCGTTGCAAGTAATCCTTTCTGATAAATGAATTCGGGAAAAATACCTAATGTCATTTTTTTAGTAAGCACTTGTGTAAATCCCGCTTTTATAGTATATGTATTTCTCTTCTTTACATCATACCAATCTTTGTAACGCAGTTCTTCAGGATATACCAATTGTAATTTGTCACCGGGATGCTCATTGTCAAATCTGCCCCAGCGTAAATCATCCATAGAACAGGAAAATCCCAATTGATAGGTTCGCATCTTTGATGGTTCTGTGTAGTTAAATGAAAGAGACAGCGGAACAGCTGCATAATCTGATTCGAACGCCATACCAAGGCTTCCGCTAATTTTTAAATCTGTTTTTTTTAACTGCCGCTGAAAATTTACATCAGCATGGAAATGCTGGTCCTGATAGGACGCAGAAGAAACTCTGTAATCAATCTTATCAGTAGAAGCGGAGCTGATAATATCCAATCCGGCGTTTAATGAGAAGGTATTTAATTTTTTGAACTGATGAGAAATAGTCAAATCAGTAGCATAGACCGATAATTTTTCTGTACCAATTCCACCGGTAACCGCAGAGTTGTTTCCATCCTGATTGTAATATGAAAAGGCAAAATCAATAGTCGTTTTAGATAATTTCTTTTTCTCGAAAGCTGTATCTTTTATCGTTTGCGCTTTTACGCAATGAGAAAACGCCATTAAGCCAAAAATTATGTATCGCTTCTTCATCTGTTTTTAATTACAACCACAACTACCGGACTTTGTGGCACTACCTGCAGGATAGGCACCTTCTCTGATATCCTGCACCCTTTCTTCATATCTTCCTGCTACATCATTTCCCATTTGCATCTCAGGATCGTTTAAATATACTCGTTGATAAGGCTTTACGGTATGACAACTTGCTGTCAAAAATATAAGTGAGATAATGTAAACTGCGGTTTTAAGAAATTTCATTTTCAAGTTCGATATTGTCTGATAAAAATACCTTATTTTCTGAATTAATAATAACTGCATGTGTATTTGGCAATTGATTGATAAAGTGTAGGCCTACTTCTGCACCCATTACATATACAGCCGTTGCCAGTGCATCACATAGCTCTGCACTTGAATGCAGAATACTTACACTCTTAATTCCTTTAATTGGCAATCCTGTCTTGGGATGAATAGTATGTGAGAAGCGAACACCATCTTTAATAAAGTATTGTTCATAATCTCCCGAAGTAGCAATTGCACCTTCTTTTAAAGGAATAGAAAACAATATCTTGTTTTTATCATCCGGGTGCTGAATCCCTATTTTCCAAGGGTTTCCGTCATCCTGATTTCCAAAAACAGATAAGTCACCACTTGCATTTACAGCACCACCTTGTATCTGCTGTTGTTGCCACTTTCTTTTTACACAATCTGCAGCATACCCTTTCCCTATAGCGGCAAAACTAATCCGCATACCTTTCTTAGCAAGATAAACAGTATTATCCGGTAATAATTTTAACTGCTGATAGCCGGTTATTTTCAATGTGTCCTCAATTTTAGTTGCATCAGGAAATGTAAAATCGCCATTTTTAAAATTGTATAATTTTTTTAGCGGACTTACGGTTGTATCAAATGCACCTTGTGTGATTTGAGCGATATTTTGACATCGTTTTATAAGCTGATAAACTTCTTCTGTTACCTTTATTGGCTGAATGCCTGCGTTAGCATTTATTAGGCTTGTGATTGATGTATCAGAAAATTCGGTGAGTATAATTTCAATTCTTTTAATTTCATCAACTGCTTCATTTAATAATTTTTCTGCTCTTGTTTTATCATCTTCTAAAATAATAATTTCAAAAGCTGAACCCATTAGCTTTAATCTAATTTTGTGCTGCATCATTACTTTTTAAAGAAGCAAGTACTTTTTTTAGCTTTTCAATAAACAGTGCAGTTGTTTCCTCCTGATATGAAATCGGGATACATTTTTTATTTGTTGCGAGTAGTAGAATGGTCGGAAAAATTCCATTTGGGTTGTATTGTTCAGCTAATGCTTCGTTTTGTTTCTTCAATAAATCTGATTGTTTTTTTCGCTGCGGAAAATCAACATTTAAATACAACAGGTTATTATGCACGAACATTTGAAAAGTGGAGTCTTGTAATATATTCTTTTCAAATCGAATACAATTAGCACACCAGTCGGAACCGGAAAAAACCATAAATACAGATTTATCTTCTTTTACAGACTGCTTGAGTAATGTGTCTATGTTTACAAAGGTTTGAGCACTTAAAACTGAATAAATGCTATTCATAAAAAGCAGTAATAACAACCCTTTTTTCATATTGCTAAAATTAAATAAAAAATATATCGTCTTGTATCTCATACTTTATGATATTATTTTCTTCGTTTAGCTTGGATTTCGATTGATTTTCCCACCAAATTTTCCCCAAATTTCAATTTGTGTATAAGTTGATGTTAAAAAAAAATAATTGATAATCAATCTCTTAATTTCTAAATCCACATCAAATGCACAAAAAAATCGCAGATATGCACATTTTTAGACTTATTAACATGATAATCAACGGGAAAAAGTGGTAAGAAGTGGGAATTTGTGTAACTTTTCATTTATTTTTGTCTATCAAATTTTTTTACTAACCAAATGAACGCATTAACAGGTCAATATGAAGTGAAAGTAGACGGCAAAGGCCGTTTGCGTTTGCCTACTGATTTGTTGCGTCAGATTCCGGAAGAAACCAATACAAAGTATGTCATCAACAAAGGACTGGACAATTGCTTGCGCTTATATCCGATAGTGCAATGGAATGCCATCACCGATGAAATGAACAAGAAGTTGAATTGGTTTCAGTCTAAAGAGCGCGAGTTCTTGCGCTACTTCTATCAGGCAGCTACACAAGTAGATTTGGATAGCAATGATAGAGTTTTAATTCCTAAAAGATTAACGGATGCGGTTGGTATTAAAGATGAAGTTGTGATTTTGGCTTTTGGTGATGTAATAGAAATCTGGAACAGCGAAGTGTACTACAACACTGTTGCAAAAGAACCGGAAAACTTTGCGCAGATGGCTGATGAGATTTGGTCAAAATTAAACAATAACAAATAGTTCTTTAAAACCAGCAAAAAAAGTACATGTATCATATTCCGGTAATGTTGAATGAGTGTATAGAAGGTTTGCAACTAAAACCGGACGGAATATATGTAGATGTGACTTTTGGCGGCGGCGGACATTCAAAAAAAATTTTGGATCGATTAAGTGAAAATGGAAAACTGTTTGCATTTGATGTGGATGAAGATGCAAAACAAAATGTACCAGACGATAATCGGTTCACTTTAATACAGGCAAATTACAGACACCTAAAACGATTTTTAAAATTGCACGGCATCACACGCGTACATGGCATACTGGCAGACTTTGGTATCTCATCTCACCAAATCGATGAACCATCCCGCGGCTTCGCAACTCGTTTCGATGCTCCACTGGATATGCGCATGAACACTAAAGAAGGAATCAGTGCAAAAGATGTGGTGAATAATTATTCTGCGGAGCAACTTCAAAACATCTTAGGATTCTACGGAGAAGTAATCAATGCAAAAACATTGGCCAATAAGATTGTAGAACAACGGGCAATTAAAGCAATAGAAACTACCAAAGAATTAGTCGATATCTGCAAAACGGTTGCCAAAGGAATTGAAGTAAAATATTTATCACAGGTTTTTCAGGCAATAAGAATTGAAGTAAACGATGAATTGAATGCCATCAAAGATTTTCTGCAACAAAGTGAAGAAGTATTGGATGAAGGCGGCCGATTAGTAATTATGAGTTATCATTCTTTAGAAGACAGGTTGACGAAAAATTTTATGAAGTATGGCGTGTTTGAAGGAGAACCCGAAAAAGATGTGTTTGGAAATTTTGAACATCATTTAAAAGTAATCACGAAGAAACCAATTGAAGCTAGTGTTGATGAGCTAAAACAAAATCCGCGCGCACGCAGTGCAAAATTAAGAATAGCAGAAAAAATATAATGCCGGAAGAAGAAATAAATATTGAACCAATTAAAACACAAAATAGATTCCAAAAAATGGTGGAATCGGTATTGCGTGTTTTTGGTATCGACGATTTTATTTCCTATGCACAGGTGATGCATAATTTTTTATTCGTTGTAGCAATAGTATTTATTGGTGTAATAGAAATCTTTAACACACACCTCGCAGTCCGGTTAAACAGAGGAATTAATAAAAAACAGGAAACAATAAAAGAATTGCGTTGGGAGTATATGACGGTAAAGACAGAAATGAATCAGAAAAGCAAACAATCAGAATTACAAAAAGCATTGGAGCCCACGGGTTTAAAATCGTTACAGGAACCACCTAAAAAAATTGAAGTAAAAAAGGGAACACTAGAATAAAAGCAGGAAGTAAGCAATATGCAGTTGACGGTACTGCATACTATTTACTAAATATTGCATACCATGAATATAAAGTCCAACATATTATTTCGCATTTACCTTATTGGTGGATTGTGCTCGGTGTTTGGTATTGCAGTATTGGGAAAAGTATATCAGATACAAACCTACAAGCATGGTTACTGGAAATCACTCGCAGATAGTTTGACAACGGATTATTTTGATATTAAAGCAGAACGAGGAAATATCTATTCCGCAGATGATAAATTACTGGCTACCTCTGTTCCCTATTTTGAACTGCATATAGATTTTGGTTCTAAAGCAATGACCAATACTATATTTCAAAATAATGTTGATTCGTTAGCCTATTATATGTGGAAGAATTTTGGTAAAAATACGGTACAAGGCTACCGTCAGCAGTTGATAAAAGCACAAAAACAAAAAAAGAGATATTATCCTTTATGTGCGAAAGCGGATTACACTTTGCTGAAAGCAATTAAAGAATGGCCGCTTTTCCGTGAAGGAAAATTTAAGGGCGGATTGATAATTGAAACCCACCAGGAACGAAGAAATCCATACGGTTACTTGGCACAAAGAACGATTGGAATGGTGAGAGATTGTGCACAGGATATTGGAATAGAAGAAGCATCAGATTCATTGTTGAGCGGCATACAGGGAAAGATTTTAAAACAAAAAATTGCCGGCGGTGAATGGATTCCGCTAAAATCATCACAGCAAGTAGAACCTAAAAACGGGTATGATATCATTACAACAATAGATTTAGGGCTACAGGATATTGCAGAAAATGCTTTGCATAATGCATTAATAGAATCACAGGCAGAATTTGGTTGTGCTGTATTGATGGAAGTAAAAACAGGAGCAATTAAAGCAATTGCTAATCTTGGAAAAACGGGTGATGGCAGCTATGCAGAAAATTATAATTACGCGTTAGGGTTAAGTAATGAACCGGGGTCAGTTTTTAAAATGGCAGGATACTTGTCATTATTTGATGATGGTTTTATTACCACTTCAGATTCTACCAACACAAATCATGCAAGCGGTGTATTTGGTGGAAGGATACTTACAGACGATGGACATAATACACAATTTACTTTTCTTACTCCGGGAAAAGCATTTGCCATTTCTTCAAATGTTGCCATTGCCAACTGGTTGACTAAATATTACAGCGGTAATAAATCAAAGTTTTATGAAAAATTGCAGCAGTTCGGTTTAACTACAACGACAAAAATTGATTTGAAAGGGGAGCGCGCTCCTTTTGTAAATAAACCGGAAAACTGGAGTGCTATGTCATTGGCATGGATTGGACATGGTTATGAAGTAAAGTTTACGCCTTTGCAACTACTTACTTTCTATAATTCAATTGCAAATAACGGGACACGGGTAAAACCTTATCTCGTACAGAAAGTAATTGACAATGGGAATGTAATCAGAGAATATAAACCGGAATCTTCAACAAAAAAAATCTGCAGTGAAAAGGCTGCACAAATGGCTAAGGAAATTATGTTGCGTGTAGTGGAAGATAAGAACGGAACCGGAAGAGGAATCTTTACTCCACATTACCGTATAGCAGGAAAAACAGGTACTGCAAAGATGAGCTTTGGCAGCAGTGGTTATACCGAGAAAAATTTATCATCGTTCGTTGGCTTTTTCCCGGCTGATAATCCTTTGTATTCCTGCATTGTCGTAGTAGGGGGTCCTCAGGGGGCATTAACAACCGGTGGTGCTATATCAGCACCTATTTTCCGAACGATGGCAGATAAAATCATTACCTCTAATATAAAATCAAATATTGCTATTAATAAAGATTCTTTACTGCAAAATAAACCAATTCCATATATGGTTGGCACTACAGATGAAATAAATGAATTCAACAAACGATTCAATATAAAATTTGATTTTAAAGAAGATTGGGAATATGCATTATTGAAAAGTGATAGCAGTAATAAAAAATTAATCGCGAAAATTTCAGTGCCCGCTAACAAAGTACCGAATGTAAAAGGAATGTTGTTAGATGATGCCATAAGTATACTTGAAAATAAAGGATTAAAGGTTGTTTTTGCAGGAAAAGGAAAAGTAGTAGCACAATCTATTTCATCCGGCAGCCAAATAATTAAAGGTAGTCTGATACAACTGACATTAAATTGATGAGGAAGTTAGAAGAAATATTGGTAAATGTAAATCCGATAAAGATTATTGGTAATACTGCTGTTGCTGTTAACGGACTGAAATTAGATTCCCGTAAAATAGAGAACAAAGATGTATTTTTTGCAGTAAAGGGTACAACAGTTGATGGCCATTCATTTATTACAAAAGTAATAGAACTGGGAGCTACTGTAATTGTGTGCGAACAAATTCCGGGAGAGATAAATAGTAATGTCGTCTATATACAGGTTAGTGATGCACGAAGAATTTCTGCTGTGATGGCTTGTAATTATTATGAGCATCCTTCTAAAAAATTAAAACTGGTTGGCGTAACCGGTACCAATGGAAAAACATCTGTTGCTACATTATTGCACCAGATTTATGTTGGAAAAAACCACAAGTCAGGATTGCTTTCTACCATAGTAAATAAAATAAACAACGAAGAAATTCCATCTACACATACTACACCTGATCCGATTGCTGTAAATGAGTTACTCCAAAAGATGGTTGATCAAGATTGTGAATATGCATTCATGGAAGTCAGCTCACATGCTGCAGATCAGGATAGAATATATGGATTGGAGTTTACCGGAGCTATTTTTACAAACATTACACACGATCATTTAGATTATCACAAAACATTTCAGGAATATATTTATGCAAAGAAAAAATTCTTTGACCAGCTGCCTGCAAGTGCTTTCGCTCTTACAAATATTGATGATAAACGTGGGGAAGTGATGTTGCAAAACACAGCTGCAAAAAAATATTCATATGCTGTAAAGAGTTTGGCCGATTTTCGTTTCAAGATTTTAGAAAATTCTTTTAACGGATTGATTGTACAATGCGATGATGTAGATATTCATCTGCAAATGACTGGACGCTTCAATGCCTATAATTTACTGGCAATTTATGCAACCTGTATTTTGCTCGGTATGGAGAAGCAGGAAGCATTAACAGCTATTTCTACTTTAAAAGGTGCAGAAGGAAGATTTGATTGTATTGCATCTTCGAAACAAAAAATAATCGGCATTATTGATTACGCACACACACCGGATGCATTAAAAAATGTGTTGGATACAATCAATGAAATACGTACACACAATGAACAGGTTATAACTGTTGTAGGTTGTGGGGGAAATAGAGATAAAGCCAAACGTCCGGAGATGGCACATATTGCAAGCGAGTTGTCGAATAAAATTATTCTGACTTCGGATAATCCACGTAATGAAGTTCCTGAGGAAATTATTAATGATATGAAAGCAGGAGTGCCTGCACATAATTATAATAAAGTAATGTCTATAACAGACAGAAGAGAAGCTATTCGTGTAGCCTGTAATCTGGCAAACTCAAGAGACATAATTCTACTTGCCGGAAAAGGACATGAAAAATATCAGGAAATAAACGGAATAAAATATCCATTTGATGATAAAGCAATATTGCAGGAAACGTTTGAAGATTTAAATAAATAATTTTTTAACTCAACAATAAATAATGCTATACTATCTGTTCAAATATCTGCAGGAAAATTTCGGACTCTCCGGCTCAGGATTGTTCCAGTATATTTCTTTCCGCGCGTCTATGGCAATTATTTTGTCATTGGTCATTTCTATGTTGATAGGCAGAAGAATAATCCGGTGGCTGCGTAAAATGCAAATTGGCGAATCTGTGCGTGATTTAGGGTTGCAGGGACAGGTAGAAAAAAAAGGCACACCGACCATGGGAGGTGTAATTATCATTGCAGCGATTGTTATTCCTACATTACTCTTTGCACGTTTAGATAATGTGTATGTCATTTTATTATTAGTATCTACTTTATGGATGGGAGCCATCGGCTTCCTGGATGATTATATCAAAGTATTTAAAAAAGACAAAGAAGGCTTACGTGGCATGTTTAAAATCTTAGCGCAAGTCGTATTAGGCTTAGTAGTAGGCTTTGTTTTATACTTTCATCATTCGGTTAAAGTCCGGGATTTTAATACTGTATTTGAATATAAGATTGAAAACGGAAAAATAGACTGGAATAATCCGAATAAAGAATATTCTACAGCGAAAGCAATGTACGAAGGGAAAGGGATTATTGTAGGAGATAAGTTTTTATCACACGAAACAAGATCATTAAAAACAAATATACCATTCTTAAAAGACAACCTGGTTGATTACGCTTTTTTCCTGAAACCATTTACTAATAATTATCAAAAATGGGGGTGGCTTATTTTTATTCCAATTGTAATATTCATTATCACTGCTGTATCAAATGCAGCAAACCTTACAGATGGTATCGATGGATTGGCAGCAGGTGTATCGGTTATTGTTTTAATTACATTGGCCATCTTTGCTTACGTATCCGGTAACGTAAAAATTGCAGATTATTTAAATGTATTATACATTCCTGACTCTTCAGAGGTCGTGATTGTTTGTGCAGCATTAATAGGTGCAACCATCGGATTCTTATGGTACAATTCATTTCCGGCTACTGTATTTATGGGCGACACAGGCAGTTTAATGCTCGGTGGTGTGATTGCAACGGTTTCCTTAATTGTAAGAAAAGAATTATTGATTCCCATCTTGTGCGGAATATTTTTCGTGGAAAATTTATCGGTGATGTTGCAGGTCGGATATTTCAAATATACCAAAAGAAAATACGGACAGGGAAGACGCATATTTAAAATGTCGCCACTACATCATCATTATCAAAAATCCGGATATCATGAAGCAAAAATTGTATTGCGTTTCTGGATTATCAGTATACTATTAGCTGTTATCACATTTGTAACATTAAAAATCAGATAAAAAGACAGTGGCTGAAAAAATAATCATATTAGGAAGCGGCGAAAGTGGAGTAGGAGCTGCAATTCTTGCGCAAAAGCAGGGCATGGAAGTATTTGTATCTGATTTTGGTAAAATAAAACAACAATTTAAAGACGAACTAAAAGCATTAAATATTCCATTTGAAGAAGGACAACATACAGAAGATATTATTTTATCTGCAACAACAGTTGTTAAAAGTCCTGGCATTACAGATAAAGCAGACATCGTAAAGAAAATTAAATTAAAAAACATTCCGATTATTTCTGAAATAGAATTCGGATATCGTTTTTCTACATCAAAAGTTATTGCAATAACAGGAACAAATGGTAAAACCACTACCACTTCTTTAACCTACCATATTTTAGAAAAGGCAGGACTGGATGTTGGACTTGGCGGTAATATCGGAACCTCTTTTGCCCGTCAGGTTGCAAATGGCGATAAAGAATATTTCGTGTTGGAGGTAAGCAGTTTTCAATTGGATAACTGTGTTTCTTTCCGACCATTTATTTCAATTTTATGCAATATCACTGAAGACCATCTGGATAGATACGATTACAAATTCGAAAATTATATCAACTCAAAATTCAGCATTACAAAGAATCAAACCGAACAGGATTATTTTATCTATTGTCACGACGATGCTGTAACCATGCAATATTTTGAAAAAGCAAATCCGGATGTTCAGAAAATTCCATTCTCATATTATCACGAAGTAAGCAACGGTGCTTATGTCAAAAATCAGGAAATTATTCTCCAACTAAATAAAAACAACTTTACTATGCCAATCAGCGAACTCTCAATCCACGGAATTCACAATTCCTACAACTCAATGGCAGCGGCCATTTCTGCAAAATTAGTCGGTGTACGCAACGAAAAAATCCGCGAAAGTTTAGAAGACTTTCAAAGTCTGGAACATCGCCTGGAATTTGTTGCCACCATCAGAGGTGTTGATTTCATTAATGATTCAAAAGCAACAAACGTAAACTCTACATGGTATGCACTCGAATCCATGACAAAACCAACTGTTTTAATTGCAGGCGGTGTAGACAAAGGAAATGACTACACATTGATTAAAGATTTAGTCAATAAACGCGTAAAAGCAATTATCTGTCTTGGAAAAGATAATGAAAAACTGCATGAGGCATTTGCTTCAGAAGTAGGCTACATCGTAGATACACAAAGTATGGAACAGGCTGTACAAATGGCATACAATATTACAGACAAAGGCGATGTGGTATTATTATCACCATGTTGTGCAAGTTTTGATTTATTTGAAAACTATGAAGACAGAGGAAAACAGTTCAAAAGAAATGTATTAAATCTGTAATGATAAATAGTATTTGCATTCAACATTCAAATTATGCTAGGCAGAATCATTAATAATATAAAAGGAGACAAGTATATATGGTATATCGTTGCCATATTAAGTGCTGTTTCTTTGTTATTGGTGTATAGTTCTACCCGTTCATTAGCATATAAAAATGAACATGGCAACACGGAATATTATTTGTTACGGCATGGGTTTATTTTAGGTGTAGGCTTGTTCATTACGTATGTTGTTCACAGGATTGATCATCGTTATTTTTCACGTATAGCACAGATGATGTTAATTCTTTCAGTACCACTCTTATTGTATACAAAATTTTTCGGCGTAAGAATTAATGATGCAAGTCGCTGGGTACGCATTCCTCTGGTAGGATTGACCTTTCAGTCTTCAGATTTTGCAAAACTGGCATTGATCATGTACACATCACGTATGTTGTCAAAGAAACAAGGTGTAATAAAAGATATTAAAGAAGTCGTATTACATATCATGCTTCCGGTAGTAATAATCTGCGGGTTAATAATGCTGGATAATTTTTCATCAGCAGGAATTTTATTTGCTACCTGTATAGTCGTTTTGTTTATTGGAAGAGTAAGTACTAAATTTATTTTAACGATAGGTGCTGGCGGATTTATTATGGCAGCTTCGATTTTTGCTTTCTCCTGGTTTTTTGTTAAAGATCATGGTCGAGCGGATGTATGGATACAGCGTATCGAAAACTGGCGAAATCCTGATGTAAATTCAGATGACTTTTATCAGCAAAAACAAGCATACATTGCCATTGCCAAAGGCGGATTGTTTCGCATTGCTCCCGGAAAAAGTACACAATGTAATTTTCTCCCGGATGCATTTTCAGATTTTATTTATTCCACACTAATAGAAGAATATGGACTGGTTGGAGGTGCATTTGTTTTATTTCTCTATTTATTTTTTATGTGGCGCCTTATTATTCTTGTAAAAAACAGTCCGCGCGCATTTGGTGCGTTAATGGCCGTTGGGCTTGGAGTTAGTATGGTATTACAAGCAATCATACATATGGGTGTAAATGTACATCTGCTCCCAAATACAGGAATCACCTTGCCCTTAATAAGTTGGGGTGGTACAAGTATCTGGTTTAATGCGTTTGCACTTGGAATTATTTTGAGTGTAAGCAGACATGTGGAAGAGCGGGAAAAATCAACAATAACATCACCGATTAAAGAAAAGAAGAAGGTAGTAGATGAAATTCACGGATAAGCCTTATAAATGATGATTCATAACTCAAAAAAATATAAATTTATAATAGCAGGCGGTGGCACCGGCGGACATATCTTTCCGGCAGTCGCAATTGCAGATGCCTTGAAACAACACAATCCCGATAGTGAAATCTTATTTGTTGGAGCAAGTGGCAGAATGGAAATGGAGAAAGTACCACAGGCAGGCTACAAGATTGTTGGATTAGAAGTAGTTGGCTTGCAAAGAAGTTTCACCATTAAAAATTTACTGTTCCCGTTTAAGTTGCTAAAAAGCTTGTTTCAGGCTTTTAGTGTGATAAAAAAAATTAAACCTGATGCATGTATTGGTGTGGGAGGTTATGCCAGCGGTCCGGTTTTGTTTATTGCTACTTTGTTTGGAATAAAAATATTCATACAGGAACAGAATTCATATCCCGGAATTACAAACAAAATTCTCTCAAAATTTGCAAAAAGAATTTTTGTTGCATATGATAATATGAATATCTTTTTTAAGGAAAGCAAGATGGTGCTGACTGGAAATCCTGTAAGAAAAGATATTACTGCAACACTGCCTTCCAAAGAAGAGTCACTCACTTTTTTTAATTTAAGAGAAAACAGAAAGACTATTTTAATTATTGGCGGTAGTTTAGGTGCAAGAACAATTAATGAATCTATCGAAAGAAATATTGAATTATTCTCTGAAAATGGATTTCAGTTATTATGGCAAACAGGAAAGATATATTATGAAGGCATCTTAGAAAGAACAAAAAATAAAAATCTTTCGGATATAAAAATTCATCAGTTCATCAGAGAAATGAATATGGCCTATAGTGCTGCTGATATCATTATTTCACGGGCGGGAGCATTGTCTATTTCTGAATTATGTATTATAGGAAAACCAACAATTTTAATTCCTTCGCCAAACGTTTCTGAGGACCATCAAACCAAAAACGCAATGGCATTGGTGAATAAAAATGCAGCAGTTTTAGTTAAAGATTCGGAAGCAAAAGAGAAATTAGGCAGTACTGTTTTAGAATTAACAAAAGACGAAATAAAATTAAATGAATTATCAAAAAATATCAAAACACTAGCAAAAACAAATGCTGCAAATCATATTGTAGAAGAAATAATTAAACAACTGAAATAAAATCTGTGATAAACTTAAATAACATACAACGTATTTACTTTCTTGGAATTGGCGGCATTGGTATGAGTGCGTTAGCACGTTATTTTAATTTGCATGGTAAAGTTGTTTCAGGTTACGACAAAACGCAGACATCACTAACGGATGAGTTGGAAAAGGAAGGCATAAAAATAACTTTTGAAGACAGCCTTGAGACGTTAGACAAAGAAGCAGAATTAATCATTTTTACTCCGGCAATACCTAAAGATCACTCTCAATATAACTGGTATTTACAAAATAATTACACGCTTCTGAAACGTGCGCAAATATTGGGGCTGGCAGCCAATTCTATGTTCAATATTTCAATTGCAGGGTCTCACGGAAAGACTTCAACTTCATCTATTGTGGCACATACTTTACATACTTCAGGTAAAAGTGTAGCCGCATTTTTAGGTGGCATCTGCATCAATTTCAATTCTAATTTTATTGATGGCAATGAATATGCAGTTGCAGAAGCGGATGAGTTTGATCGTTCTTTCTTAAATCTCGAACCGAATATCGCATTAATTACCTCAGTAGATACAGATCATTTGGACATATATGGAAACCTGGAAGCGATAGAAAATTCATTTCATCAGTTTTGTAATAAAGTAAGAGAAAATGGAATTTTAATTACACATTCATCTGTACCCGAAAAGGTATTAAATAAAAATGTTACAAATTATCGTTATAGTTTATCTGATACTTCAGCAGATTACTATATTAAAAACCTTCAGATAAATAATGGTGAATACACATTTGATGTTATACATCCCAATGGTATTATAGAGAATGTAAAATCATACTATGGAGGGAGACATAATATTGAAAATGCTGTCGGTGCTATTGCTGTTGCCTTAAATATTGGTATTTCAGAAGATGATATCAAAAAAGCGATTGCTTCTTTTAAAGGGGTGAAGCGTAGATTCGAAACACATGTCCGTAATGACAAGTTTGTTTATATAGATGATTATGCACATCATCCCAGAGAATTAGATGCAACTATTTCGGCAGCCAGAGAGTTGTACCCGGATAAAAAACTTACGGTTGTTTTTCAACCGCACTTATTTTCTCGCACCAAAGATTTATGCGATGAGTTTGCTGTTTCACTTTCAAAAGCAGACGAATTATTGTTACTGGATATTTATCCAGCTCGCGAAAAGCCAATGGAAGGTGTAACCAGTAAAATTATTTTGGATAAAGTAACGATTGCTGAAAAAAGAATAATTAATAAAAGCGAGCTTATAGAATTCTTAAAAAATAAAAAGGATATAGGAATTCTATTAACCGTTGGTGCCGGCGACATCGACACGAAAGTAAATGAGATAAAGGGATTGTTGCAAAGTAAAAATAACTATTGACCATTGACTATTGACCAATGACTAATCATGAACAAAACCGTTAAAAATATAATCATTCGATTGTCCATGCTGCTTGGTGTGAGTGTATTTGTATTTCTAATGGTGATGGCAAAAATAAATCGTGATGAAAGCCGCATTAAAAAAATAAATGTTGAAATAGATGAACGAAATGAGATTTATTTTGTGAACAAGGAACAAGTATTAACAGTATTAAATAACAGATTTGAAGTAAAAGATAAAGTACTTTCCGGTAGAGACTTGGAACGAATTGAGAAATCACTATCTGTCATTCCGCAGGCAAATAAAGCTAGTGCATACACAGACGATAAAGGAAACCTGAATATAAAAATTGTACAACGTCAACCGTTATTCAGAGTCTATAACATGCAGGGACAATCTTATTATGTAGATGAAACTGGTATTAAATTTCCACCTTCAGATAATTTTTCCGCGAAAGTACCGATTGTTACAGGAAAAATTCTGGAACGATATGATTCCATCCATCAGAAAATAAATTCCGTCGAACTCAAAAGAACTTTTAATACTGTACGAAATATCAATAAGAACAAGTTATGGAGTGCAATGATTGGGCAATACAACATCAATGAGAAATCACAGATAGAACTGATACCGCGTTTCGGAAATGCTACCATTATTTTCGGAGATGATAAGAATGCAGTACAAAAACTGAAACGATTAGATGTTTTTTATTTTGATGTGCTCAAAAAAGTAGGCTGGGATTATTATAAGGTTATAAACATAATGTATAAAAATCAAGTCGTTTGTTTAAAATAAAAATAAGAAATATGCAAGTTAATAATGTAATGAACTCCGATATGGAAAAAGTATTATCAAATCCGACAGAAAATATTGTATGTGCCATTGATATTGGTACGTCAAAAATTGCTGCATTAGTTGGCAGAAGAAATCAATTCGGAAAAATTGAAATCCTCGGAATTGGAAATTGCCCTTCGTTCGGTGTGCAACGCGGCGTAGTTATCAATATTGCCAAAACGGTAGAATCCATCAAAAAAGCAGTGATGGATGCGGAACGTCAGTCGGGAATTAAAATTCAAAAGGTGCATGTTGGTATTGCCGGACAGCATATCAAAAGTTTGCAGCATCGAGGTATCTTAACACGCAATAACAACGATACATGGATTAGCTATGAAGATATCAAGAAGCTGAAAAATGAAATGTATAAACTGGCATTGCCACCGGGCGACAGAATTTTACATGTATTGCCGCAAGAATATATTGTAGACAATGAACCGGGAATCTATAACGAGCCAATCGGAATGATGGGTATTCGTCTCGAAGGAAATTTCCATATCATCACAGGTGCGGAAACTGCCATTCAAAATATTGAACGTTGTATTACCATTGCTGGCTTAGAAGTAGCAAGTATCGAATTAGAACCATTAGCATCTGCAGATGCAGTTTTAAGCAAAGAAGAATTGGAAGCGGGTGTTTGTTTAGTGGATATTGGAGGTGGTACTACAGATATCGCAATTTTTGAAAATTTTGTAATTCGTCATACTGCGGTAATTCCATTTGGAGGAAATATTATTACCGAAGATTTGCGTGACTTCAGAATTCTACGCGATCAGGCTGAAGTCTTAAAAGTTCGATACGGAAGTGCTATCCCATTTGAAGAGCTAAGAAATAAACACGTTTCTATGCAGGGAGAAGGAACACGTGCTATCGGAAAAAACGAAGTGAATTTATTAGCAGTGTCCAAAGTGATATCTGCCCGCGTGAAAGAAATTTTAGCACATGTTGCTTTCCAGATTAACTTATCAAAGTTTGATAAGAAATTAATTGGCGGTATTGTGCTGACAGGTGGCGGTTCTCAGTTAAAACATTTGGCACAATTAACGGAACTGGAAACCGGACAGAGCGCAAGATTAGGATTGCCAAAAGAACATTTGGCATCTACAAAAATTACAGATGTCGAAAGCCCGATTTATGCAACCGGTATCGGGTTGTTGATTCGTGCATTCAAATTAAAAGACGAAGAGGCATTATCTAATGAAGGTATCTTGGTAGCGGAAACACCGAAACAGGAAATAAAAGTAGAAGAGGAGAAGTATACAACACCAGTAATTGAAGAGACAGTTATAAATATAAGTGAGCCGGTAACAGAAGAGCTGGTAATGGAAGAAGAAATACCTGAAAAGAAACCAACACGTAAACCATCTTTAGTTTCTGCATGGGGAGCTAAATTAAAAGATTTTTTAGGGTCGGATATTGAAGACTTTGATACCAAATAATAACCATAAAATATACAGTCATGGAATTTGAAATGTTTACCGAAAATAGCTCTATCATCAAAGTCTTAGGCGTTGGTGGTGGTGGCTGTAATGCCGTTAACTATATGTATGAACAAGGCATTCCGGGTGTTAATTTTGGTGTTTGCAACACCGATAAACAGGATTTATTAAAAAGTCCTGTACCTACAAAAGTACAACTTGGTACTAACTTACTGGAAGGGTTAGGAGCAGGTGCTGACCCTGAAGAGGGAAGACGCGCTGCATTGGAATCAGAAGAAGAAATTCGCATGTATTTGTCGAACAATACGAAGATGGTATTTGTAACAGCAGGCATGGGCGGCGGTACCGGCACAGGCGGTGCACCTATTGTAGCAAAAATCGCAAAAGAACTTGGAATACTTACTGTTGGTATTGTTACGATTCCTTTTTCTAATGAAGGAAAACCAAAACGTGATAAAGCAGAGCGTGGAATTCAAAACATGAAAGAGAATGTCGATGCATTAATAGTGGTTTCCAACAATAAGTTGTACGATATATTTCCGGATTTAGATATTGACGAAGCATTTTCTAAAGCAGATGATATTCTGACAACAGCTGCAAAAGGAATTACAGAAATTATTACCAAACCGGGAAAAATAAATGTCGATTTCAATGATGTTCGCAGAGTAATGTCGAACAGCGGTGTAGCAATCATTGGTATTGGAAAAGGTTCCGGTGAAAACAGAGCCAATCAGGCAATTGAAGAAGCTATGAATTCTCCTTTACTGGAAGATGCAGATATCTTCGGAGCTAAAGGTGTGGTATTGTATATCACTTATGGAAATGGAATTAAGATGCGTGAACTGGATATGATTACAGATTGTATTCAGGCGCAAACACAAACCGATTGTGAAATTATCTGGGGGGTGTGCAAAGATGATACATTGGGCGATGATATTGCAATTACCCTAGTAGCTACGGGTTTCCAAAGTGGGGAAACCAGTAAAGAACGCAAACACGTACAACGTCAGAAAGAAGAGAAGATAGTTTATTCGTTGCAATCCAATTCAATTCCGGAACCAGAAAAATTTGAACTTAAGAAAGAAGAACCTAAAAATGAAACGATAGGTGTAATTGAGAATATTACCACTGCAAATACAGTTAAAGAAGATGAAATAATTGCACAGCCTGAAGCTAATGTAATAACTGATGATGAGGATTTATTTAATCCGGTAATGCAACAAGAAATAGCTGCAGAAAATGAAGTGGAATTTGAGATTAATCTGAAAGTACCGGAATTTGATATTCAGATAGTTGACAAACCAAGAGTTCATCTACTAAGCGATGAAGAGGAAGAAGCAAAAACACATACGTCTTCTTTGGTTGACACACAATTTACTTTGTTTGAAACCGTTAATAACAAAATTGCGGAAGAAGAAATGGACGATCAGGTATTGGAAAGAGATTTGATAAAGAAACGTATTACGCTGGATATGGAAAAACATCATATCAGTTTGTATGAACTGGAAAAAGAGCCGGCATATAAACGTTATGGCATGGAATTGGATAATAATACACCATCAGACGAATCTAATTTTTCAAATTATATGATTTATAATAATTCCGAAGATCCCACAAAGATCGAGATACGCCCGAATGCGATGAAAGATATTACCTTAGATTAAACCTCGGTTTAATTATCTGTTCCCCAGATTGGCTACACCGCAATGGTGTAGCTTTTTTTATGCCTTTTGCAGCAGTACGATGGAACAATTAACAATCAATAAAAAAACCGGAACATCAATATGTTCCGGCACCCGATTTTTCTTAAAAATCT
>DAORIK010000035.1:0-21655 GCA_035438465.1 Chitinophagales bacterium
ATTACATGGTTGAAATTTTGGCCAAGTACTAAATCTTGATCTAAAAAGAAATAATCTAAGGTCAGAGCGTAATCAATATCTGAGTATTCAATTTTTATTTTGTTACCCACTGATTTCCATTTTCCTTTAAGTGTCCGTATCAGCTTATCATCTTTACTGATAAACTCATGTTTAAAGGTGTGATTGGGCTCAAAAGTAAAATACTCTGTTTGATAATCAAGCGGCTGCTTATTCTCAAATATTTTCTGGAAATCGTTCACCTTGCTTTGGTTGCTGAATTTCCAGGAGCCGATAATGGGGGTTTTTGTTTCATTTTTTCGTTGTGCTAATGCTGTAACAGTTACTGCTACCAAACACATTAGAAAAAATGTCTTTTTCATATGCTTTGTTTTTGTTTTATGGTACTACGAAATTGCATATTTATTGATTTATATCAATGAATATCGAGTAAACGGCACATTTGAATTATTAAACGGTAAGATTGGTTGTATTTATCATTTCATAACCAGATTTCTGTCCAGATTGCCTTGTGTAAAGATGATATGATTGAAGTTCTGACCAAGTACCAGATCTTTATCCAGAAAAAAGTAATCTAATGTGAGCGTATAGGCAATATCAGCGTACTCAATCTTGATTTTATTACCGGCAGATTTCCATTTTCCTTTCAGGCTTTTTACAAGATTATCATCATTGTCAATAAATTCATGCACAAAAGTATGGTTGGAGGCGAAAGTAAAATATTCGGTTTTGAAACTGCGTTGCTGTTCATTTTCAAATATTTTTTGAAAATCATTCAGTTTACTTTGATTGCTGAATTTCCAGGAGCCTATCAAAGGGCTTTTTGCTTCTTTGTTTTTTTGCGCTACTGCGTTTCCGAATATCATAAGAAACAGCAGTAATGTTAATGTATTTTTCATAGTCGTGTTGTTGGTTGAACAAATTTGTTCAGTTTAATTCCAACAATACATTACTGATGTGTAAACGGTTCTGTCAATTAGTAAATGGTAAGACAGTTATATTACTCTATGTTTAAACTATCAGTCTTTTATTTTTATAACTATTAAATATTGCCTGAGTTACCCATTGAAATATTTTGTTACTGATAATTCTCATAAGCCAGATTGATAATAGTCATTGATAAATCACAAACAGGTAATCAACTTTACAAGAAAATTTACAACATGAGAAAGACTAAAAAATTTATGATGATGGCAGGTATCATCTTAGCCTTATTTTCCTGTAAAAAAGATGATTTAGGTGTGTTAGGCGGAGAAACGGATATTCCGTTAACTAAAGTTGGAAGTGAAACCAGTATTTATCCTTCACTCGGCGCCTATAATTTTCCAACTGCAACAGCTGTTATTACGGAAAACAATGATGGGTATGTTACTTACAAGCTAAAACTAGATATTGATTTGGCAGGGAATCCGGATTCTGCTGTCATTTCCAATGTGATAAAATATGTGAAAGACGAAGGAATCATCACTGTAGATGCAAACGGATTGATTGATTTAGGGTTTCAAATGAGAATTACTTCAGAAGGATATCAGGTTATAAGTGAAGATAATAAACCTCAGACAATAATAAAATATGATGATCCAGTTGGGGCACAGTATTCATTTAGCAATATTTATACCGATAAAAAAGTTATTGGAACAGTTACAGAGAAAACAGGTTTAGATGATTGGCCATTAGGCTTTATGTATATCAAAACGAGTAAAGTTGATTTTCAATATCCACCCGAAGTTCCTTTTGTAGATAAAATTACAATTCGTGCAAACCATAAATTTGGAATTGTATATCTTGAAATTAAATTTAAAGGCGTGGGTACTCCCGCTAAAGTTGA
Source organism: Chitinophagales bacterium (assembly GCA_035438465.1). Taxonomy (GTDB): domain Bacteria; phylum Bacteroidota; class Bacteroidia; order Chitinophagales; family JADIYW01; genus JADJSS01. The sequence goes on from DAORIK010000035.1 coordinate 1,847, forward strand.
TTTTATTCCATGGTTTTTAATATAAGTTAATATACAACCATACTAATCAAAATTAGTTTTAAAGAGGTGACCAAAAGGTTGCCCCTTTTTATTTTAAAACAATAATTAATTATGAAAAAGCATTTTCGCCGGTCATATCCATTCCGGTAATCAATAAGTGCACTTCATGCGTACCCTCGTATGTAATAACACTTTCAAGGTTCATGGCATGCCTCATAAAAGGAAAATCTTGTGTAATACCCATCCCGCCACATATCTGACGGCAATCACGTGCAATTCGCAAAGCAGTTTCCACATTATTACGCTTGCCCATAGAAATTTGAGCGGGCGTAATTTTTCCTTCAATATTTAATTTTCCAAGCTGAAGCGATAACAATTGTGCTTTTGTCAGTTCAGTTAACATTTCAGCCAGTTTTTTTTGCGTTAATTGAAACGCTGCCAACGGTTTTCCAAATTGTTTACGTTCCTTGCTGTATTCTACGGCATGATGCAGGCAATCCATGGCAGCACCAAGCGCACCACAGGCAATTCCAAAGCGGGCAGAAGATAAACATGATAACGGTGCTTTTAAGCCTTTTGCCAGTGGCAGGATATTAGTTTCCGGAATTTCTACTTCATCAAAAATCAATTCACCTGTAACGGAAGCACGTAAACTCCATTTTCCTTTTATTTCAGGAGTAGAAAAGCCTTTCATATCGCGTTCCACGATACAGCCTACAATATGTCCATCTTCATTTTTAGCCCAAACAACAGCGATATCACACATAGGTGAATTAGTAATCCACATTTTTGCCCCATGTAATATATATTTATCTCCTTTTTTAATTAGTCTTGTTTCCATACTTGATGGGTCGCTACCGTGGTTGGGTTCTGTTAAGCCAAAACTCCCCAGAAATTCACCGGTTGCTAATTTGGGAAGGAACTTCATTCTTTGTTCTTCGCTGCCAAATTTCCAGATGGGATACATCACTAAAGAGCTTTGTACGCTGGCACAGCTGCGGATACCCGAATCACCACGTTCCAGTTCCTGCATAATAAGTCCATATGAAATTGCATCTAAACCGCCGCCTCCGTATTTTGTTGGAATGTGCGGACCGAAAGCACCTATTTCTCCTAATTCTTTGATAAGATGTTTAGGGAACTTGTTGTTTTCTGCACAATCTTCGATAATTGGTATTACAGAAGAGTTTACCCAGGTGCGAACACTGTCTCTGATTAGTTTTTGCTCATCAGTTAATTGTTCATCTAAATTTAAATAATCGAAACCACGGTAAGAAGAAGCATATCTATTGGACATAAAATTCTATTTTTGTATAATAAACAAAGGTATGCAAAAAAAGGTTTGGATTGGTTTGGAAGGAATGGAATTTTATGCCTTTCATGGTGTATACGAGGAAGAGCGTACAAAAGGAGGCAAGTATGTAATTGATGTGTTGGTGCATACAAATGCTGAAAAAGCTGAAATGTACGATGATTTGGATGGGACCGTTAATTACGAGCAAATTTATAAAGCGGTTGAACAAAATATGCTGCAACCCGTGAAGTTGATTGAACATCTTGCAAGAAAAATAATTAATGATATCAGGCGGTTTGTGGTAAAAGAAGATACTATTCGTATAAAAATCCGGAAGATACATCCGCCATTGGGTGCAAAAGTGGAGGCAAGTGTAGTTGAGATAGAGGATTTAGGATTTATATAAAATCTGTGCAATAATTTTGTTTTCAGCTAAAAAAATGTAGATTTGCAGTTCGTAAAAAATGGTCGGTTGGCCGAGAGGCTAGGCAGAGCTCTGCAAAAGCTCGTACGGCGGTTCGAATCCGCCATCGACCTCACCGTTTTTTAAAAGGCTGAATAATCATTCAGCCTTTTTTTAATGCTGAATAATTACTTTTTGCACTCCTTCTTTTTCTCCATCAGAAATTTTCAGCAGGTACATACCGTTGGCAATCTCATTCGTGTTTAAATTAACTGCATTCTTTAAGAAATATTTTTCCGTAAGAATTTCCTGACCTACAAGATTAAACAACTGTAATCTGATAGAATTTTTCACACCCTCCCATTCAATGTATAATTGTTGATTTGCCGGATTCGGATATATATCGAAATCCAATTTATCTGCTAAATTATTTCGGACAGACGTTGGCATAAAGGGTGGAGGATCTTGACTGAATAGTATGAATCCACCGTCAATATTTCCGGCAAGTAACTCTAATTTTCCATCGCCTGTAATATCAGCAATTGCAGAAGTAGTTCGGCTGCCTAAGTAATCTGAGACAACAGGAGAGGAGAACGTAAATATACCATTCAGATTATCTTCAATGTTATCATAAAATTGTAAGCCGCTGGTGTTGGTCCCTAATACTAAATCATATTTTCCATCGTTGTTTATATCCGCAACACAGGGATGTGTGTAGCCGATGGCAATATTATTTGTTTTAATTTTTACTTTGCCTAAAGAGTCAGTGACGAAAGAAAATTTAATACTGTTGAGTTCATTTCCTTTATAAAAATTAAGATTTCCATTCCGTTCACCAATAAGTAAGTCTGTTTTTCCATCGCGGTTAATATCAATCAAATAAGGTGCTGCACCGGTACCAATGGAAATATTGTTTAAGGATGAATCTTTCAAAATTCCCCGATAAATAAGATTTGGTACATTGCCGTTTCCTGCTGTGTTTTCCCAGTAAATAATTCTGCCGTCAGCAATTCCAACCACTAAATCTGTATCATTATCATTATCTATATCACCGGATGCAGGAACCGGGTCTTTAATATTAAATGTGCTTACGCCTAAAAAATCCTCTTCCTCTAAATTATATTTTGGTTGAGTAGTAGTACCTGTATTTTTATAGTATTGTAATTTATATACTGTAGCATTATTGTCTCTGAAACCACCACTGCCGGTTAAAATATCTTTTAATCCGTCACCATCAATATCTATAAAACAAGGATACGAGTTTTCTCCGGCATCAATCATATTGTCTGATAAAAAATCTTTCTGCTGAAGTTTTAATTTCAGAAATTGGATTCTGCTGTTCTTGTAATACCAGATATTATTTACATTGGCAGCTCCTTCATCAAAAGTGGAAACTAATAAATCCGTTTTGTTGTCATTGTTTACATCTATAAATACAGGAACTCCAAATGAGTTTGTATTGTACGGTGTATCTTGATTAGGATACGTTACATCTTCTCTTAATATGCTGCCATAATTTTTTGTGCCATCATTATAGAGCATTGTCAGATTGTTTAAGCCAATACTCCCTATCAAAGCATCCACAGCATCATTTCCGTCTACATCTGTAACATCGATGGAGGATCCGGTATGTAGGATTTGTTCCGTTCCGTTTAATCGATTAAATTTAAAATTACAAGTGTCGCGTAATGAATAAGAGGCAGAAAATGTATCTTCCACATTTCCCCAGCAATTATCTGATTTATTGAAAAATAAACTATCGCAGGGCAGACTTAATTCCTTTTGCTGATTTTCATAATAAATTAGACGGTTCCCAAAAACATTAAAGGAAATAATATCTAAATCTCCATCACCGTTGACATCGGCAACTGCAGGTTTTATTACATCGGAACAATAAACGTTGATAATTCCGCTTGTACCCTGATAAAAGAATCCGTCCTGCTGTAATTTATAATTTAACGTATCCCCTATATAATATCCTTTATAAACCATCAGATTGGCAATGCCATTGTAGGTAAAAATATCTTCAATACCATCACAGTTATAATCTTTCATAATCATCCAGCCGCTTACCGGAGGGAAATGAACAGCATATTTATATTCAAATTTATAATCCGTAGAATTGTCAGCGAGTGCTAAGAAAACACAATATTTTTTGTTGGATTTATCATACACGATTAAATCTTTTTTGCCATCTCTGTTTACATCCGCTTTGCCGAATTGTACACTATTCAATCCTCCTGTCCAGGGATAACGCATCTGAATTCCGTTTTTTGAAACCGGTAAATAATCAAAACGCTGAAAATTCTGAGCATTGGATTGAAGAAAACAGAATAGAGTAAAATACAACAAAAGATGTTTGTATTTATTTGCTTTTATTTTTTGATATATTTTCATGAAGTAACTCATTCCGATGTTAAGACAAATAAAGGTAATGAATAGTTGTTTGAAAATTAAAATGGATATCCGATGGCAAAGTTAAAACCCATAAAATCTTTAACGCTTAGTTTATAATTTCCTAGCGGTTGATTTCTCGGTTGTTTCAGCACTTCATACTTATCGTTGTTGATTTTATTAAATGTCCATCTGTCTCCTTTTGGGAAAGCAGGATCATATAAGGCATAACCAACATCGAAACGAACGACGAAGAAACTTAAATCCATCCTTAAACCTACGCCAATATCCCAGGCTAATTCCTGCATAAAACGTTTTGCATTAAAATCTGCTAAAGGTTTATCCGGGTCAGCTTTTATCAACCATATATTTCCAATATCCGTAAATAGTGCTCCTTTAAATAATTTATAAATACCAAATCTGTATTCTGCATTAAATTCAAATTTTAAATCACCAGTCTGGTCTAAATTATTTCTATTAATACCATAAGTATTATAACCACCGGGACCTAGTTTTCTGAAACCCCAGCCTCTTAAAGAATTCGGACCACCTGCAAAAAATTGTTTTATGTATGGGATTACAGCAACCTCTCTTTGAAAAGAGGTATCTCTTCCTTGGTATTTTGTTTGTGTGGTAATGTATTTTGAATTACCGTATGGAACACCAACTCCAATAAACATTCGAAAACTCAGTGCCTGCCCTCGTTTAAAATTAAAGAAGTACCTGGGTTCTAATTCAAAACGGGCAAATTGTGCGAAATTAACTTTTCCTAATTTATATGGAAGATCTTTTTCTTTCTGAGCAATAGAAGAAAATGCGAACAATATATTACCTGCAAAAAATGCATTGCCTCTGAGATAGAAGAAGTTTTTATATTTTCCTACATTCAGGTTCTGATTCGTATAGGAAAATGTATATTCCTGACCAAGAATAAATTGCTGATTAAAACTTTGTTTTAATCGAGCGTTTTTGTCCAGTTCTGTTTGAAATGAATCACTGATTTTTGAAGGAATAACATAAGTGAAATTTAACGGAGAGAAGATGTGTCTGAATTTATCATTGTACCACTCATAGCCATAGCTGGTTCCCACCGTTTGAATGTTGTATAAGCCTATTCTTTTTTGAAAATTATAGTTCAGACTTATAAAAGTACGTGGTTTATATTTTTGATATGTATTGCATTTATTCTTTTTAAAGGCAGGAAAGATACGGGCCAGATTTATTTTAGCTTCCATGTTGAAGTTTACCGCATTTACTGCATTGTTCTCCAGACGTTTTTCTTTTAGTAACTGAAACTCCACACCACTGCTTACATTAAATTGAAATTTAGCAGCAGAACGAAACAGATTATTATTTCTGTAAGCACCTACGAGGTTAAAGCCAAGCGTACTCTGCGCATTGGTATTTAACTCAACGTCCGTGCTGAAAGCATGCCTTTTAGCAGGCGCACATTTTATACGAGTGTATAAACCACTTTCTTCCGGTGAAATAGAAATAGGTTCATGTTCTATGTTTACAAATCTGAAAACGCCTAAGCTATTCAGTGCACTTCTAGTTTTCAGAAGCTGGTCTTTATTAAAATAATCTCCGGGCTTTATGTATATAGATTTTGTAAGTGCTCTTGGGAGTACAGATGTTTTTAGCACACGATAGTTGACATCACAAATAGTATCATAAATGAAATTCTTACGTGTAAGTTTTAAGTTTGCTTTTTTGTCATCAAAGTTTAGAATCTCAAAAGCAATCTCGACATAGGAATATTTTTTATGATTCAGAGAGTCTGCTTCATTCTTGACAATCAGGTTCACGTCAATTTGATGGTTGCCAATTGTACTATCGATATTCATATAAATATAATCAGGACTAAAAGTGAAAAAACCCTGATTTTGTATCATATCAGCCAAGCGCTGTCGTTCTTTTTTTACAATATCTATATCAAAAGGATCTCCTTTTAAAATCAGTCGGTCTTTTACATTTTTATTTACAATCCGTAAAACAAGACTGTCCTCAGCTGTTATTGTAATGTTTCGATAGGTAAACTGCGGACCGGTAGTAACATGATAGGTAACTGCTGTCTTTTTCTTTTTAGTCTTATACGAGGCTGTAACATCGCTATAAAAATACCCGTGATAGAACAGGTAATTTTTCATTCTGCGAATGGAAGTTTCCATTGTTGTTGAGTCAAACAAAACAGGAGATTCGCCACCGGATGTCTGATTGAGGAAATTTTCAAATTTTTTCTTTTTTAACAGTTTACCTAATTCAACCGAATCTTTTTTTGAATAGTTACCGTGAGCAATTAAAGAGTCTAATTCCTGTTTGCGTTTCAGCCGTTTTTCGTTTTTTAAAACGGACATTGTGTATATACCCAATTTTAAACGGAAGATGCTAAGGAATTTTTTATTGGGCTGCTGGTTGTAGACTACCTGTTTTGACAATTCTGTCTTAAGTTCCGTTTTGTCGCTGACTACTTTGCCGGTATACTTTACAGAAATTCCGTTTCCAACCAGCAAACTTTGGTCATCTTTTATTAAACGCTTGGTTGCGCTGCAAGAATACAACAGCAATATGCACACAACATATCCTATTTTTTTACATCTTTGAAGTTTATTTTGCATTATGCTCAGCCAATTGGATATAAAACGTATAAACGCGCTCAAAATTAAGAAATACCGAACGAAGTATTCCGAATTTATCGCTGAAGGTGATAAAATTATAAAAGAATTAATAGATGAAGGTTTGGAAGTTGTACACATCTATGCAATGAATGATGTCTTCAATCATGAACGCTGTAACGTTGTTACAGAAAAGGAACTAAATAAAATTACTGCATTGCAGCATCATTATAATAGTCTGGCAGTTTTTAAATTACCGGAGAAAGAAATGCAAATCAACAATAACGAGTGGGTTGTGCTTCTGGATGATATTCAAGATCCGGGAAATATGGGTACGATTATCAGAACCTGCGATTGGTTTGGAATTCAAAAAATTATTTGTTCAGATGGTTGTGTAGATGCTTATAATCCAAAAGTAGTGCAGGCAAGTATGGCATCTGTTGGACGCGTGCAAATTACAGAAGCTGATTTAGAAAATATCATTACTGAAAACAAATTACCTGTTTATGGTGCTGTATTAAATGGTAAAAATTATCACGAACAGTCTTTTACTCAAAAAGGATTTATTTTAATTGGTAATGAAGGACATGGAATCAACAAAATTTTGCAGGAAAAAATTACGTTTCCAATTACCATTCCTAAAACCGGCAAAGCTGAGTCTTTAAATGCTGCTATTGCAACAGCGTTGATTTTGGATAAGTTAGTCTGAATTAGGATTTATTAGATTTTAGGATTTCAGGATACCGAAAATGAGCACCGTCATTGCGAACGAAGTGAGGAATCTCGAATTGGATTAGAAAGGTTATTAATTATCTAGTTCATCTAAATCAAATCCTCTAGGAATATTTTTATTTAGAACATTATCAAGACATTCTTTGTGAGAAAATAGTCCCTTGAGATGCTTCTGAATCACTTTCAATTAATATGGAAATTTGAATTGCCTTTTCAAAATTTAAACCTTCTCCACAAAAGCAACACATCACAATAATATTTTCTGTTTTTGGCATAGTATATTATAATTTTCTTTACTTAGTCTTTGGCGTATATAAGTCAAACTCTCTTATTTTGCCTACATTCGGAACATCTCCGTCTTTACGTTTTTCGTAAGTGATATTTTCTACATGCCTCCATTTCCCTTTTTTCCATTCGAATCCTTCGTAGGTACCATCCGGCACATAGTTGGCATAAAAACCTTCCAGCGCATCGCCATTCGGTGCCACATGGTCATATATTACTTTTCTTTCGGCTTCACTATAATTCAAACTCGCACTTGCTTCTTTAGAAAATTCAAGTATAAATCTGTTTAGAATTTTACCACCTTCCATTTGTATAATCGGTGCACCGAAGCGTGGTTTTCCCTGCTTGTTAAATGAAAATATTTCCATCACTTTTTTATTACTCACCATATTATTTCCATCCCAGCCAAATAAAGTATAATAGTTTTTCTTACCGGCTTTGACAGTTTTTAGTCCATAATACAAGCAGCCAATCCAGTTATTATTATCTACATTAATATCTTCCTGATGGTCGGTGAATTCTGAATAATCTATCAATGGAAACATTTTAAGTGTATCACTTTTTACCTGTATCGTACCGAAAAATTTATAAGCGTCCTCATCGCTACGTGCATACCAGGTAAAAATCTTAAAAGAATTGTCTTCGGGTTGTACAATTTTCCAATGTAACAAAGAATCCCATTTGTAGTAAAATGAATTTTTTATTTTCAATGCTTTTGTCAGCGTTTTAATGATTCTGTAACTGGCAATGGTACGGTTGTCTTTTTCCTGACTATTTATCAGCGTGTCTCCATACATACGGATAGTGTCCTCATACAATTTAATCTTTTGGAAGTCTTCCGGTGTTATTTGCGCTTCTGAAACGAAAGAGATTAAAGAAAAGAGGAGCAGAATATAAATCTTCATAAATGTTATTGTTCAAAATTAATACCAAAAATAAACGTTATTATCATTAAAAAAGTATTTCAATCTGTGAATTGGTATAAATCTTGTTAATAATATTCAATAATTGATGGATTTAGTTATATTTCATACATAATAATTTTCAAAAAACAACCGTGGAATGAAGAAACTGATTTTCTTTTTTACTTATTATTTACTACTTACTACTTATTACTCTTTTGCACAGGTACAATGGGCAAGCAAGTTAATAGATTTTTCTTCTCAGTATAAGGATGACTTGATACGCGAAAATTCAACACGTTGGAGTGCAACGCAAGTCTTAGGATTTCCCAATACACCAAGGTATGGTTCCTCGCAATTAGCATGGACACCGCAACATCAGGACGGAACGAAAGAATTTGTAACGGTCGGGTTTACTGCACCACAAACAGTACAACAGGTTATAGTTGGCGAAAATGCGAACGCAGGTGCAATTGCTGAAATTATCTTGTATGATAATACCGGCAAGAAATTTACTGTGTACGAAAATGATCATCCGACTCCCACACAAAAAATGTATGACGTATTGACCTATTTTAAAATAAAACCAACTTATAATGTTGTAAAACTAAAGTTGGTAATTAATACAAATGCTGTGTATGGGAGAGAAGAAATTGACTGTATAGGAATATCATCTACGACAACACCTTATCAGCATAATATAAATGTAATAAAATACAGCGAAGCGGTTGGACAGCCGGAGAATTTAGGAGCTAATGTAAACTCATCTTATTACGATCATTTACCGTTAATTTCTCCTGATGGAAGTATGTTGTATTTTACCAGAAAATTATCTGATGAAAATAACGCTAGAGAATTTAATGATGATATCTATTATTCTTACATTTTACCAACAGGAAAATTTTCAAAAGCAGAAAATATTGGACCGCCGTTAAATACATCTGATCATAATTTTGTCTGTTATGTGAGTTCTGACAACAACAGACTCTATGTGGCAAATAAGTACATAAAAAACACCTACAATTTTGCCGGTTTATCGGTTTCTGCCAAACAAAAAGATGGTAGCTGGAGTAAACCAAAACCCTTAAATATTCCGGATTTATACAATAAAAATGAGTTTGCTCATTATTATATGAATATAAGTGAGAATGTTGCATTGATGTCCATTCAGCGTGATGATTCATATGGCGATCTGGATTTGTACGTTTCCAAAAAATCGTATGATGGTGCCTGGTCTAAGCCCCAAAACCTTGGTCTGACAATTAATACAGTAGGAGCAGAAGGAAGTATTTTTTTAGCAGCAGACGGAAAGACATTGTATTTCTCATCTACCGGTCATCCGGGTTTTGGTAGTTATGATATGTTTATGAGTAAACGTTTGGATGATACCTGGACGAACTGGAGTAAACCCTTGAACTTAGGTGCGCAAATAAACTCTGATGAAATGGATATTTATTACACTATCCCTGCATCAGGTGATTATGCTTATTTTTCGAGCGGTAAAACAATGTATGGTTTGAATGATTTATACAGGATTCATTTGCCAAAAGAAATCAGACCTGATTTTGTGGATGCTAAAAAGTTGTTGACAACACAAACACCTGTTAATACGATTAGCTCTCCCGTAACAGTAAATGCTCAGTTAAATCCAAAGAAAACTAGTATTGCTACTTCGCCGCCACAAACAGTAAATACTGCTCCTAAAATAACTACAAATACACAACCGGATGATTTACAAAAAAAGATAGATGCACTGAAACAGCAACAAACACAAGCTACACAACCAACTTCGGCTGTAACCCCAACCGTTACAAAACCGGTTGTTCAAACACCATCAGTGGCATCAGTAAGTGTACCATCAACAACAACTACAAAAAAAGAAGTATTAAATTCCATACAACCATATCAGACACCACAGGAACAACGGCCAAAACCGGAAACAACCAACACTATACGTCCGGTTGAAACACCAAAGCCAGCCCCAAAAGTATTAACACCTGAAGAGATTGCCGCACGGGAACAACAGAAAAATAACCCTTCTGTAAATCCCAATTCGGATGGTTTAGCTACACTTACACGAACAACCATGCCTCAGACACCTAAACAACCTGCTGTTCAGGATAGAGTTGCTGTTACGGTACCGGCACCAAATTATACTATCAATGAAGTAGAACCAACAGTTGTTTCAACCCCAACTACCTATAATCAACCGTTAAAGACAAACACTCCACAAACAGATGAATTACAGCAAAAGTTAGATGCATTAAAAAAGCAACAGAATCAACCAACTTTAAATTCACCAGCAACTTCAACGTTCATCAAACCATCAGAAACTAAAACAATTGCAGAGCAATATCCGAATCCACAGCCTGTATTGCCACAGACAAATGCAAAAACGGATGACTTACAGCAGAAATTAGATGCTCTGAAACAACAACAACGAGAAGTAGGACAAAGCAATAAGATTTACGCAAATCCATATGAGCAAAAACCATATGCTCCACAACCTGTCAAAGAAAAACAGGAAGACAAAGCTTCACAGGATTATGATGATTATCAGAAAAAATTAGATGCATTAAAACAACAACAAAAAAAAGCGACAATAACAGCAAATAATAAGCCTGTTAGTATTCAGCAGCCAACGGTCAATAGTTCACAACCTGCTGTTGCCAGCTCACAACCTGTTGTTACACCAAAGACAAACATTTATAGTCAACCGTCTTCTATTGTTACTCAAACCCCCAATCCCATCATTTCTAAATATGAAGAAAAGCTAAGAAAATTAAAAGAAGAAATGAACGTATTAAACGCACCAACTAATACGGTAGATAGTAAATTGCCGGCAGTATCAAGTTCTCCATCTCCTGCATCCACTGTTTCATCAACACCAATAACTACGGAGATACCTGTAAAAGAAGAACCTAAAGTTGAGACAATTCTTGCAGTAGAGAAACCAACCGTAGTAATACATACACCAGCAACAGAAAATTTATCAATAGAACCGGATGATACTACTTCAGTCGATTTAGAGCGTGAAAAAGCAAAATTAGACTCGATACAATCTGCACAAAAAGCAGCGGAACAAAAAATGCTGGAAACTTTGGATAAAATGGGAACAAGTAAACAATCTTTAGAAAAGGATATTGTTGATTTACAGGAGCAACGTACAAAATTTAATGACGAAAAAGATAAGCTTACAGCACAGAATTCATTATTGATAGGAGAGAAGGAAAAACTGGAACTGGAGAAAAAAAAGATGGATGATTTATTATCTCAGATGCAGGCAGAACGCGATAAGTTAGCTGCAGAAAAACTAAAAATAGAACAGGATAAAGCAAAATTAGAGTTGCTAAAGAAACAACAGGAGAGAGATGTTTTAGCACTCAAACGCTCTATAGATTCTTTAGGGAAAATACAGCAGCAGACAGCCAGCAATGCACAGTTGCAACAAAAATATGATTTATTCAACGTGCCTTTGAAGGTGGGGGCAGTGGCTCAGGTTAATAATATTTATTTCGTGGCAGATGCATCTTTCCTGCAGATTCCGTCATATCCGGAACTGGATAAAGTCGTATTGTTTTTGGCTAGAAATAACACGCTTAAAGTGGAAATTGGTGGTCATACCAACGGTTTATGTGATGATGCTTATTGTCAGAAGCTATCGACCAGCAGAGCAAAAACGTGTGTTGACTATTTAATTAGTAAAGGAATAGCTTCAGACAGGTTAAGTTATAAGGGATACGGTAAAACTCAGTTATTAAAACCGGAAGCTCCCGGAAATCCATTAAATCAACGCGTTGAGATAAAAATTTTAAGTGTTGATTAATTTTCTTTAAACCTTCAAGGTTTAGTATATTTGCTTCATGCCTTTAGATACTTACGAAAGTATATTTAATCAATTCGCTGAAACTACATCGGAAGATTGGAAGAATAAAATCATTAAAGATTTAAAAGGCGAAGTATTTGATAAATTAATCTGGCATACAAAAGAAGGAATCGAGGTCTTGCCATTTTATACAAAAGAAGATAATGAAAAATATCAGCTTCATATACCTGAAAAACAAACAAAGTCTTGGTTTATTTCGGAAAGAATAATTGTAAATGATATTGCAGAATCTAATAAACAAGCTTTACTTGCCTTACAAAATGGTGCTTCAGTTATCAATTTTAATTTGCAAAACAACTTAATTACTGAAACTGATTTAAAGATTTTACTAAAAGATATTTTAGTGGATATTGCTCCTGTATTTTTTGAAAATTATAAAGAAGAAAATAAATCACTTTTAGAAAATTATGCAAAAAAAAGCTGTGTTCAGATAATTAAAGTTCAGAAACAGGAAACAATAGTAGATGAGTTAGTAGCAGCATTACTAGAGTCAATCAATAAAGAAGTTACAGACTTGCATATTCATTTTTATATTGGTCAAAATTATTTCTTTGAGATTGCTAAATTGCGTGCATTTCGCTGGTTGTGGAAACAAGTTTGTGACTTAAAAAATCAACCTTATCATATTTTTATTCAATGTGAAACGAGTGTAGATAATTTCAGTAAAGAATATGAATATAGCAACATGCTGCGCAATACAACTTCGGCAATGAGTGCAATTCTTGGAGGTTGCGATAGTTTGATAATAAACAGTCATGATACATTATCCAATGCAACTACTTTTGGTAAACGCATTGCAAGAAATATAAATCATATCTTGCAACACGAATCTTATTTCAATGATTCAGAAGTTTCCGGAAATGATACAGCTAAAGGCAGTTACTACATCGAATATCTTACCTATCAATTGTGCAAGAAAAGCTGGGAAAAGTTTGCCAAAGTTTAATCAGGAATAAATCTTTTTCCATTTTCTTATCTTTACTCTATCTAATATCTCAATCGTAAATCGTAAATTGTAAATCGTAAATTAAATAAATGGCAAAACAAACATACGATTACGATTACGTAATTATTGGAAGTGGCTTTGGCGGTTCGGTTTCCGCATTGCGATTATCAGAAAAAGGCTATAAAGTTTTAGTTATAGAAAAAGGGAAGTGGCTGCAGGCAAAAGATTTTCCGGAAACCAACTGGAATCTTCGTAAGTTTTTTTGGCTGCCGGCCTTAAAAATGCAAGGTTTATTTAAGCTAACGTACTACAGACATGTTGCAATTGTAAGCGGCGTTGGCGTTGGCGGTGGTTCATTAGTGTATGCGAATACATTGCCGATTCCTAAAACAGAATTTTATAATTCCGGAAATTGGAATGGGCTCGAAAACTGGGAGGAAGATTTGAAACCATATTACGCTACTGCATTAAAAATGTTAGGTGCTGATAAACATCCTTACATGAGCAGAAATGACAAAGCAATGCAACAGTTGGCGGCCAATATCGGATGTCCTGAAAAATTTGATAAAACAAATGTGGCAGTGTACTTCGGTAAAGTTGGAGTCACCGTTCCCGATCCGTATTTCGATGGAAAAGGACCTGACCGAACAGGTTGTAACTTATGCGGCGGTTGTATGCTAGGCTGTCGTTTCAATGCTAAAAATACATTAGATAAAAATTACCTGCATTTGGCTCAGCAGCTTGGCGCGGAAATTATTGCAGAAAAAGAAGTATACGACGTTGTTCCTCTAAGTGAAGATGGAAGCGGTGGTTATGAAATAAAATATAAAGATTCTTTATCTTATTTTCCAAAGAAAGGCAGCGTAAAGGCAAAGGGTGTAATTTTTGCAGGAGGTGTTTTAGGCACCGTAGATTTGTTATTGAAAATGAAAGATTCCTCATTGCCAAACTTATCTTCAAAAGTTGGCGCAGGCGTTCGTACCAATTCCGAAAGTTTAATTGGTGTAACGACATACGATAAAGATGTTTCCTTTTCCGAAGGTATCGCCATTGGTTCTATCATCAATATCGATGATCACACACATCTAGAGCCGGTAAAATATTCGGAAGGTGCAGGCTTCTGGCGTATACTGATGGCACCTATGGTACATGGCAGCAATATTGCTGTTCGTTTTTTCAGAATGGTAAAAGATTTTGTAATGCATCCTATAAATAATTTTAAAGTATTTTTTGTAGATGACTGGAGTAAGAAAACACAAATCATGTTGTATATGGAAAGCATCGATTCTACGTTGAGTTTTAAGCGCGGTATGTTTGGAAGAATGAAAACAAAATTGGAAACCGGTCCTGCTCCAACGGCATTCAATCCGAAAGCTCAGGAGTTGGCACATGAAATGGAGAAAATCATAAACGGAAAAGCAATGGTGATGAATACGGAAACTTTATTTGGCATTCCTACTACGGCACATATTTTAGGTGGTGCATGTATGGGAAAAGATGCAAGTGAAGGCGTAATTGATAAGGATAATAAAGTGTTTAACTACAAAAATATGATGGTATGTGATGGAAGTATGATTTCAGCCAATCCTGGAGTAAATCCGAGTTTGAGTATTACTGCTATTTCTGAAAGAGCAATGACAAAAGTACCTTTAAAGAAAGATAATCCCGAATTTAGTTATGAAATTTAAAGTTTTATTTTACATACTATTAATTTTTTTTGTGAACCATTCCATTGCGCAAAAAAACTTTCAAACGAACTGGCAAAACCAATTACGTAAAGCAATAGTCTATTTGCCGCAAAATTTTAATGAGAATGAAAATTTACCTCTTGTTATAAACATGCACGGGTTTTTGACAACTTCCCAATTTCAGTTTGATTATACACAATTTCATAAACTGGCAGATTCAGTTCGTTGTATAGTTGTTTATCCGGAAGGAGTCGGTTTGCGTTGGAATTCAGGTACATTTTTCTTTGTTCCTTCTACCGTGGATGACGTAGGATTTATTGGTGATTGGCTAGACAGGGCTGCTGTTTTATATAATGCAAATTTGAAGAAAGCATATTCCATGGGTTATTCAGCAGGTGGTTTTATGAGTTATAAATTAGCCTGTGATGCAACCAACAGGATTGCTGCAATTGCACCGGACGTAGCCAGCATGGTGAATGACAATTTGAGTTCCTGTGTACCGGCAAGGCCAATAAATATTGCAGCTTTCAATGGCTTGTCAGATCCGATTACACCCTATAACGGATTTCCCGGAAATTTTCCGGGCATAGATTCCATTAAACACTTCTGGCAGTTGAAAAACGGGTGTGACATTGTACCAATCATAGATACTATGCCTGATTTGGCAAATGATGGAACAAGAGTAGTTCGGTATACGTATATAAATTGTGGACAACAAGTGCAACAGGTATATTATAAAGTAATAGACGGAGGGCATGTATGGCCGGGTGCCGCAAATATTTTCTTTAATATTTTAGGAAAAACTACACAGGATATTTCAATGAATAAGGAAGCATGGAATTTCTTTAAAACTAAAGAGATTCCGGGTGCTGTAATCTGCAGTGCACCGCAAAACTTAATTGAGACATCTGTCTCAACAGATTCTTTTCAAGTAAGTTGGAATTCTGTAGCGGGAGTTAGTTTATATAAGGTTGCGCTAGCAGATGACAGTGATAAAGTTACATTCTTTGAAACAACAGCTTCTTCATTTGGCTTCAAAATAAATGCTTCCAAAAAATACCGATGGAATGTTGCTTCCTTGTGCAGTAGTGGATTTCATAACTGGAATAAAACAAAACCATTAAACTATACATTAACGTCAATAAAAAATAAGTCAGAAAATAAAATTAAGATATATCCGAATCCAGCTATGGATTTTATAAATTTAGATTTGCCTGTAAATGAATTACGAAATGCAACTATTCGTATTATAAATTCTGTAGGGGAAGTAGTAAAAGCTAAAGTCTTGGAAGGTAATATATTAAAGATAGATGATTTATCTGCCGGTATTTATCAGCTTCAGATAGAAAACGAAACTCAAAATTATACAACTACCTTTATAAAACAGTAAAACGGATACATTCCAATAGCGTACTGCTGCAATGTATCCGTTTAAGGTTGGTTGGTGGTCTTATTGTTGACTTATTCGTATTTTACTACAAATGCATCTTTGTATTTATCTGCTAATACTGATTTCAACGCATCTGCATAGGCACGGTTTTGAAATTTTCCTAAAAATAATTTATAAACGGTTTTTCCGTTTAAATCTTCCTGTTCCACAAGTAAGGTTTGTTTATATTTTGCTTCCAATTCAGCAATAATTGCAAAAATGACATTCATATCAGAAAATACACCTAATTGTAATCCGTAAAAACCACTTTTCGTTTTATCTAAACGGGTAATGATATAATAGGGAGAGCGATTCTGAATTCCGTTTGAATTGGCTTCTTTTATTTCAATAGCAGGTTGTGGTTCCGGTGTTTCATCTTTTTCTACAGAAGTAGTAGCTTTTGTATTTTTATCATTTGACACGGAAATAGCTTCATTTGTATTCATTTCTGTATCAGCAGCTGATGTTGAAACGGAATCATATTCTTTAATTCCATTTTGTTTGGCAATGTCTAAAGAAGCATTCAGCAAATCAGACGGAGCAGATTCTTTGTTCACTACTTCAATCTTTACATAAGCAGTACCTTTATTTCTGTAACCAAGTAACTCTGCTGCTTTTGTAGATAAGTCTATTACTCTTCCCTTTATATAGGGACCTCTATCATTTACTTTTACATACACAGATTTATTATTTTGTGCATTGGTCACTTTTAGTACTGTACCTAAAGGAAATGTTTTGTGTGCGGCTGTTAATGCAAATTGATTATATTTTTCACCGCTTGCAGTTGGTTTACCATGAAATTGGGTTCCATAATAAGATGCAACCCCGAATTCAGTTTGCGCCGATATCATGATAAAAAACGAGAAGATAAATACTATACTTGCAATTACTTTTTTCATGGCAAATTTGGTTTTAGTGAAACTTGTTTTTTGCCCAAAAATCTTTTGCAAAGATACTGCCACGTTTTTACGGCTCTGTTAACTCGTCACAGAGTTGCAATAAAGGTTCGGTTAAAATAGCGTGACCGCCTTTGTAAAAAATATGTGAAAATGTTAAGCCTGCGTTATGTAAATCTTTTAAAACCTTTTCATAAATTTCTTTAGTAATGAATTCATCTTCATCACCTACCAGTAAATAAGGAGACATGGAATTTAATTGATCTATATCATTCAAACAGTCGTTTGGTATATTACCACCCCAAAATACTATGCGGTTCAATCGGTTATGGGTCTTCACTGCCCATCTGGCTATAGTTGCAGCACCTTGTGAGAAACCTAACCCAACGATTTTTGCATCTGTTTGTAAAATTAATGTTTCGTAAACCTTATCTAAGTATTTAATATAGTCATTAATCTCACTTTCACGGTCTTCTGTAGTCATCCAGGAAGCACCCACTCTGCCACTCATATCTTTCAAATAAAAGCGATTTAAGGCTTCCGGTACAATTATATAATGTTCTTCCGGATTGAGTTCTTCAAATTTTTTGATAAAAAATTCTGCCAGAAAACCATAACCATGTGTTACAATCCAAATGAGTTTAGTCTTTTCAGTTAAAGTGCCATGTGTAACTATGCGTGCTGTTTTTGGTGTGCTAATGGAATGAGTTTGAATCATTTTTGCTGTTTTATAATCCAAATTAATTTAAAAAGCAGTATTTTTTCGGAATCATTATCAACAATATGAGAGATTACAAGAAATATTACATTATAAATGCAGCACCTGACATGTTATTTTTAGCATTAACCAATCCAACTATTATAAAACTATGGAGTGGAGATGATGCAGAAATGTCAACAGAACCTGATAGTGAATTTTATCTTTGGTCTGGAAATATATGTGGTAAGAATTTGGAACTTATTGAAAACAAAAAGATTGTGCAGGAATGGTATTTCGGTGAACAGGAAGAAAAATCTATCGTTACTATTTTGTTGCATGAACATGCAAAAGGCACTTCCGTAGAATTGCGTCACACTAATATTCCTGATGAAGTATATGATGAAATGGTAGAAGGTTGGAATGATATGTATTTTGGTGCATTACAGGATTTTTATGAAGAAGGATAGACATTGTCTGAATCAGGATTTGTCGGATTATAAGATTTACAAGATTAAGATATAAAAGCATAATAACAATCCAATTAATCTCTAAATCTATAAATCCTGATTCAGACAATAGAAAATAAATATTAAACAAATGACATACCAAGACATTATACTAGAACAACAAGATGCTGTTGCAACCATTACACTCAACAGACCTGCTTCTTTAAATGCATTAACACCCTTAATGATTCAGGAGCTAAAGCATGCTTTTACGAGAATTGCTGCTGATACAAATTGCAAAGTAGTAATTCTAAAAGGTGCCGGTAGAGCATTCTCTGCCGGTGTGGATTTAAAAGCCATGAATGAATCCTTGGTGGGTGGTCAGTTTACTCAATACCAAATTATTCAGGAAGGAAATGATTTGGCATCAATCATCAGGAAAATGCCACAGCCTGCTATTGCACAAGTACATGGCCACTGCTACACAGGCGCTACAGAATTAATGATGTTTTTTGATTTAATAATTGTAGCAGAAGATACTAAAATTGGTGATACACATGCGAAATGGGGAATACTGCCAACATGGGGTATGACACAGCGCTTACCGAGATTGATTGGTATCAATAAAGCGAAAGAGCTTTCATTTACTTGTAAACCCATTTCGGGAAAAGAAGCAGAACGTATTGGTTTAGCGAATCGCGCGGTACCTTTGGAAGAGTTGGATACAATTGTTCTTGAATTAGCCAACGATATTCTGCAAAATTCTGCACAAACCATTGCAGCGATGAAGCATTTATACAACGAAGGTATACATACTACTTTAGAGGAAGGATTGAAAATAGAAACTACATATAAAACAGAAATAACAGACAGAACTGAATTTTTACGGGCATTCGAAAAAAATAAGTAATTCAGCCTATTCTTTTTTTAAAATCTTTTTGACCATTACATCGTTTGTATTCTCAATAGAAAGAAAATAGATATCATTTGCCAATGTCGAAATAGAAATTGTTTTTTCTATGTCGCTGTTTGTTGCATTTATTTCATCTGTAAATAATATTTGTCCAATTACATTTCTTAGAACGAGTTTATAAATTCCATTCTCAATTCCTGAACCTTTGATAATTAGTATTCCGTTTGTCGGATTTGGATATACTTCAAATACTTTTATTGAATTCGTTGAGTTTCTGATA
>DAORIK010000036.1:0-1900 GCA_035438465.1 Chitinophagales bacterium
AAATAAAAAACGTTTCCAAAGCCCAACTTTGGAAACGCTCATTTATATAAAAAAGGAGTTTCTTTAATTATTTTTAAAGTGCTGCTCGCGCTCCGCGTCTTTATCAAACGCTTTAATAATATCTTTTACTAAGCGGTGGCGCACCACATCATCCGCAGAAAGATGTACCATGCCGATTCCTTCAATACCATCTAAAATCTGCATCGTCTTTTTTAAACCGGATTGCTGATTTTTTGGTAAATCGATTTGCGTCATATCACCGGTAATAATACATTGCGCAGATGGACCAATACGTGTCAAAAACATCTTTAATTGTAAAGTGGTTGCATTTTGCGCTTCATCTAAAATCATAAAGGCATTATCAAGCGTTCTGCCACGCATATAGGCAAGCGGTGCTACTTCAATAATGCGGTTTTGCATATAGTACGCTAATTTATCCGGCGGAATCATATCATCTAGTGCATCATACAAGGGACGCAAATACGGGTCTATCTTTTCTTTTAAATCTCCGGGCAAAAAACCTAAACTTTCACCGGCTTCTACCGCAGGACGAGTTAAGATGATTTTCTTTACCGATTTATTTTTTAGTGCACGCACTGCTAATGCAACGGCAGTATATGTTTTTCCCGTTCCTGCCGGTCCTATGGCAAATAAGATGTCGTTGTTTTCAGAGGAGTCAACAAGTTTCTGTTGATTTTCCGTTCTTGCGCGGACAAGAGTTCCGTTATTGCCATACACCAGCACATTATCCTGAAACTGAGGGAAATTGGTTTCATACGGATTCCGGCCGTGCAGGATTTCCTCTATGTGCTGATCAGAAATTTTTCCATAGCGTTCCAGGTACTCCACCAACTGGTGTACTTTTTCGCTGAAAATTTCTAAGTCTTCCTGGGAGCCGGCAACGATGATTTTGTTGCCTCTTGCGCTGATGTTAAGCCTGTTGAATTCTTTTTTCAGAATTTTAAGCTTGTTGTTGTTGAAACCGAAGAACTCTACCGGATCGACAGTTTCTAATTTAATAGTTAGTTCGCTCAATTATTTTCTTATTTTTGTTACATAAATACAATTGGAGTGATTATTTGTTCCTGTGTATTTATAAATATTGTTATCAAATTGAAAATAGTATAAAATTTTAAATGGCGGTAATTACGTTATTAACAGACTTTGGAGACAAAGACTACTATGTGGGCTTATTTAAAGGCGATTTATATACTTCCAGCCCCTCTGCGAAAATTGTGGATATCTCACATTCTATACCTCCGTACGATATTGTAACGGCTGCTTTTTACCTGAAAAACGTGTTTAATCACTTTCCGAAAGGTACAATTCATATCGTTAGAGTATATGAACAAGGGCTGGGTACGCAGAAATTACTGGCGGCAAAATACCAGAATTATTATTTTATCGCGCCGGATAATGGCATATTAACCATGGTTTTTGACGAAAAACCGGATTTGATGGTAGAAGTAGATATGAAGCAGGTGAAATTAAATACATTGGAAGAATATTATTGCCGTGTGGTAAAGGAAATTACCTTTAATAATAATATTGGGTCGATTGGGGTGGCTACTTCTAATTTTGTAGAGAAAAAAGCCATGATGCCGGTGGTGCAGGAAGATAAAATTATCGGCAATGTTATACATATTGATAATTTTGGAAATGCCATTACCAATATAAATATTGAAGATGTGAAACGATTTAGTGTTGATAAACAAGTTCGTGTCAATTACCGCAAGTATGATTTTATTGATCGTATGGTGGAAAATTATACCGATGTTCCTCAGACATATAGTTTAGCACGTTTCAATTCTTTAGGATATTTGGAATTGTGTATTAATTGCGGACATGCAGCTGATTTATTAGGTTTATCAAAAGGAGATGCGGTACAGGTGTTGTTTGA
>DAORIK010000036.1:2000-21356 GCA_035438465.1 Chitinophagales bacterium
ATGCAGCTGATTTATTAGGTTTATCAAAAGGAGATGCGGTACAGGTGTTGTTTGAGTAGAACTATGTAGTTTAAATGGAATGAAAATGATAATCAGAATAGTAAAACTAACGATGCGAGAAGAAGAGGTGAATACGTTTAAAACGTACTTTGCTACCGTTTGTGAAACTATCAGGAGTCAGGAAGGCTGTAATTTATTAGAAGCCTGGCAGGATATTCATCAGCCAACTATTTTCTTTACGTATAGTTTGTGGAATAAAGAGGAAGATTTAAACAAATACAGAGATTCTGCATTTTTCGGCCAATTTTGGAAGACAGTAAAACCGTGGTTTGGTGCAAAAGCCGAAGTGTGGAGTTTTAATAAAATAGTGGATTTACCTTAATAGAGTAGTTAGTAATTAGTATTGAGTAGTTAGAATGGAAAACATTTTTCTAAAAGATTATGAAATAATTTTTGATGATTCCTTGCGGTCATTAAATAATTTTTTATCTGAGAATACGTATTCTTCTTTTTTTATTTTAGTTGATGAAAATACAAAAGAACATTGCTTGCCGATTCTGAAACAAATTATTTCAGATTGTATTGTTGTTGAAATTAAAAGTGGAGAAGAGCACAAAAATCTTACTTCTTGTGAACAAATCTGGCAACAACTGATAGAAAATAATGCAGACAGAAAAGCATTATTCATTAATTTGGGCGGAGGTGTAATAGGAGATATGGGTGGCTTTGCGGCAAGTTGCTACAAACGGGGAATTGATTTCATAAATATTCCGACAACACTTTTATCTCAGGTAGATTCTTCTATTGGCGGAAAATTAGGCATCGACTTTAAATACGGAAAAAACCTGATTGGCTTGTTTCGTAATCCGAAGTCGGTTTTTATTTCACCTCAATTTTTTAAAACATTACCGCCACGACAATTCATTAACGGCTGGGCGGAGATTTTTAAACACGCTTTAATACAAGATAAAACGCAATGGCAACAATATAAAGAGATGGATATTCTGAATGCGGATATGAATGACATCGTTTATCACTCTTTATTGATAAAAAAAGCAGTTGTTGAAACAGACCCCTTTGAAAAGGGATTGCGTAAAATTTTAAATTTCGGACATACAATTGGTCATGCAATAGAAGCATACTCTTTGGAAAATGAAAAAGATAGCTTGCTGCACGGAGAAGCCATTGCCATCGGTATGATTTGTGAGGGATATTTGTCCGTAAAAAAATCAGGCTTAACGGAAAATGAACTAAAAGAAATAGAAACGGTTTTATTAAAATATTTTCCAAAACATGATATTTCAAACTTTGATACGGAAAAACTGTTAAGGATTATAAGTATCGATAAAAAAAACGAGAGAACGACGATTTTAGCTGCATTGCTTTCTGAAATCGGAAAATGTGAGTATGATATTCAAATTTCAAAAGAAGAAATAAAAGAAAGTATCGCATATTATATTTCTATGTAAATTCAACAATTCAATAATTCAATAATTCAACTATGGCAACAGTAACTTTAAAAGGAAATGAAATTCACACGAATGGTAATCTGCCAAACATCGGCGAGAACTTAAAAGATTTTACATTGGTAGCATCTGATTTATCTGAAAAATCACTGGCAGACTTTGCAGGCAAAAGAGTAGTACTGAATATTTTCCCTAGTATTGATACAAGTACTTGTGCTACATCCGTCCGTCATTTTAATACAGATGCATCAAAGCTGGATAATACTGCGGTATTGTGTATTGCTAAAGACTTGCCGTTTGCATTAAACCGTTTTTGCGGCGCGGAAGGAATCTCTAATGTAGTAACATTATCTGCATTCAGAAGTAATGATTTCGATAATATTACCTTTAATGACGGACCGTTAAAAGGTTTGTTAAGCAGAGTGGTAATTGTGTTGGACGAAAACGGTAAAGTGATACATGCAGAGCAGGTCGCTGAAATAGTGGATGAACCTAACTACGAAGCTGTTTTATCAGTATTGAAATAGTTTATCTTTTTATCAGTTTAAATGCTAAGTTTCTACCGTGTTTTTGTACAATCGCAAGATTGATCCAGGCAAATGCAAATTGTTCCAAAGCATAGAATTTGTCATTTCCACCAAAATCATAACAAGTAGCAAATCCAATGTCTTTAGCTAATTGAGAAGCAACCGCTTTTCCTTTTTCGCTATTCCCTGCAACAAACATATCTATACCTTCGCCATTATACATTGGGTTTAACATATTTTCAAATCCTGTGGAATTAAAACATTTCACCACGTCAGTACAATTACAGTTATCTAAAATGGCATCAGATGTATTCGTGTAATGGGCAGGTTTCATAAACACTGCATTCATCGTGTCAATAATAATTTTTTCTTTGACATCACCTAATTGCCGGGCAACTTCATGCGCAATTTGTGCAGGCGTGGAAAGAATAATCACATCACTTTTTGCAACAGCATCCTGTATGGAAAATACAGGAATATTCAATTCATTGGCTAGTTCTTTTCCTTTAAAATTTTCTGTTGGCTGACGGACACCAAAAATAACTTCGTGTTTTGCTTTTGTGAATCCGCTCGCTAAAGCGCCTCCAACATTCCCGGTTCCGATGATTGCTATTTTCATATTATTATATTTTACTAAAATAACGATAATTTATACCAAAATTAAAAACCAGATCATTTGGTTTTAATCGCAGTATATGTACATTTTGATATTCATATGTTAAGAATGTTTTCAAAGAAAACCCTCTTATGATGCGAACATTCAGACCACTTTCTAAGTAAAAGTGAAAATTGTGTTTATTGTTTAATGACTGCTGAAAATATGTTTCATAAAAAAACTCCAGTATATCTTTTGCTAAAAAATGCCTTCCGTAGGCGCGTACTGTAAACCGAAATGTATTGTATTTAGTTGAGGTGGTATCAGGAATATAAGTTAGTTTATTTTCCCGAAACCAATTTTGTTCAAATGTAAACGTGCCACTTATTTTAACTACTTGTCCTTTTTTATTAATCGGTACATATGTGGCGCCTATGCCAATTTGATAACGAAACTTTAGTTGTTGTCCGTTATGTGTTTGCATCCAGTACATCAAATAAGGATATACTTTCTTTGCAGGAAATAAGTAGAAAAAATTTCTGCTAAATAAGTCATTTTCTGAACGTACTTTTTTAAATGTACCATAGGTATATCGTTCATTCAGAGCAAATCCGTATTTTTTATTTTTTGGTATATGCGTTATATTTAATTCAGGCGTTATAATAAACCTTATTACATTTCCACTATTGAATTTACCTGAAAGAGCAGCATTTACCTGCCATCTCGCAGTGTCATTTTCATGAAGTTGCGCATAGTTGTTTTGTAGATAAAAAATAAATACAAAGATGAATAGAGTAAATTTGCTTTTGAATACACACATTTCAAATTATCTTATTTCAGACTGGTTAAAATTTTTACAAACTCGGTCGGTTGTACTACAAACGGTAAGTGCGATGTATTCATTTCTACTGTTTTCTTAATTGTTCCATTTGCTTTTATCATTTGTTGCTGTAATGCATAAGGAACTGCATTATCATTGGTAGTAGAAATATAATATTTCGGAACACTCAAAAATTTTGAAGTTAAAATCACTTTGTCATTAAAACCTTTGACAGGTTCCGCTCTGTGATACTTTACCAAAATATCTTTCATGTAATCCGGACAATCAGCACAGACTACAGTTGTGAGCATGTCTCTCTTTATGGAAACCAAAGAATAATTTTTATTAAACTCGAAAATTTCAACAGGTTTATTTCCATAAAACCCATCGTTTATAGATTTTATGTTTTGACCGTTCTTTGGCAAATAAGCGGATACATACACTAACTTTTCGATTTTAGTTGGTATATTTTCCGCTACCTGTGATATAATAACACCCGCCATACTATGGCCGACTAAAATTACTTTTCCGCTTTGTTTATTTATAACATCACTCACTGTTTTCACATAATCTTTTAGACCTACCACTTCACCGTTAGTTACATCCGCACCGTGAGCAGGAAGATTTACTACCACTACATTGGCATTTTTTGCCAGTTCATTTCTGACAAAGCTCCAGGCGCTTTCATCGGACCATGCACCATGCACTAATACATAAGTTGGGTAATTTTTGCGTTGTTTTTCTAATTCTTTTACGACTAAATTTGCTGCCGCTGCGCCGCTGTTTTGTTGCTGACCGGTAATTAAATTACCATCTTGTACGGCATGTGATTCGAACATAGGTGCTACCACAAATTTACTGTTAGGCATTTTTCGTGCTTCATCTTCTATTCTGAAAGGTTGAATCTTCATTCCAACATAATTATCTGCGTATTGCTCCTCATTGTTTGCGAAACCTGTCCATTTTTTACCTTCTGTTAGGAATTTTCCATTTGGTAATTTTGCATTTAATAAAATACAAGTACCATGACAAATAGCAGCACTTGGTTTTCCTGTTAAATAAAAATCAGTAAAGAATTTTTCAATTTCCGGATTTTTATACATAGTGTACATTGGCCCTTGGCCGCCACAAACAAAAATTGCTTTATACTCTTTCGGATTTACAGCAGACAACTTTAATGTATTTTTAGTTAATGCCATCTTGCTTTCATCCTTTTTAAATCCTAAAGAAATGTAATCGAAAGCAGCATATTTGCTGGCATCTTCCGGGTCGCTAAAGCCATCAAACTTTAGCTCGCCACCTTCTAAACTGGCAATGTCAACAGTATAGCCGTTTTCAGTAAAAATCCAGTATGGATGCGTTAGCTCTGCATACCAGACACCTATGGGCCAGCCGGTTTGCTTGCTTACAGATGGATTGGATGCAATCATTAAAATTTTACCATTATTTCCTGCATTGTGCTGTGCCTGCAGTATGCCTGTTAATAAGAGGATGTTTAAGAATAATAATACCTTTTTCATTTTATATACTTTTGAAAACAAAATTGAGTATAAATACTGTTTTTAAACATATACTTACTATTTTTAGTGATACACACTTTTTGGAAAGTATCAATAAAAATGTACTTTTGTGAGTGCTAATTTTCTTCAAATGGGCGATTTTATTTATAAAAACAAAGTGTATTACAATCCTGTGGAATTTGCCATGGATAGAATTGGTGGAACCTGGAAAATGCCGATTCTCTGGCGTTTAAAAAATAAAATATGGCGTTACAGCGAATTGAAAAAAGATATTCCTCATATTACAGATAAGATGCTCACGACTCAATTGCGTGAATTAGAAGAAGATGGATTTTTGCATCGAAAAGTATATGCGGTTGTTCCACCAAAAGTCGAATATTCTATTACCAAAAAAGGAATGAAATCTATAAAAGTAATAGAAGTAATCAGGAATTACGGGTTAGAATTAATAAAAGAGGCTAATATTCAACATTAGATAGTAGTCATATATCTCCTAGCTGCGGACGAATCACAATATCTTCTACTACCGAAAATGCAGAGAGTTGAGTAATGGTATAAACCAGTGTTGCAATATCTTCTGGTTTGCTGAATCTGCTTTCAGGTAAATCTGTTCCATGCCAAGAATCGGTAAGTGTAGCACCGGGCAATATGGAACTCACTTTTATGTTGTGTTCTTTTAATTCTTCCCGCAATGTTTTAGAGAAACCTAACAGCGCAAATTTAGAGATAGAATAGCTCCCGCCATTTTCATAGGCTTTTATACTAGCCACAGAACACATATTGATAATATACCCTGATTGCTGTTTTATAAACTGAGGTACTAATTTCTTAGTTAAATAATATGCACTAAACAGATTAGTGTTTAATGTTTTCTCTAAAACATCCTCGTTTTCTTCAGTAATCTTGCCCGGTAAAAAAATACCTGCATTATTTATTAAAACATCAACCGTTGAAAAAGTTGTTAGCACAAAATCGGCAAAATCGGAAATTTCTTCTTTTTTTGAAACATCACAAACAAACGTAAGGATGGCCGGATGTAATTTCTTGAGTTCATTTAGCTTGGATTCGTCTCGGGAGCATATAATTACTTTGTGATTCTCTTCAGTAAACTTTTCTGCAATTGCTTTGCCTATGCCTCTGCTCGCGCCGGTTATTACAATATTCATTTATGTTATTTTTATTCGTATTCTGAGGTTAATGTCATAAAATTATAAATTCTTTTGGCTTTTGACTTTTTCCTTTTTACTTATTACTAAAAATACACTATTTTTACCACTTTTAAATTATGGCAGAATACGTACACGACACAGGAGGACCTTTATTTCATATCGGCAGATATGTGCTGATGATTAAACGGTGCTTTGTAAAACCCGAACGTGCTGCTATGTACTGGAAAGAGACACTGGTACAAATGAGTAATATTGGCGTAGGTTCTGTAGTCATTATACTCCTTATTTCATTTTTTATCGGGGCTGTCTCAGCGGTGCAATTTGCTTATAACTTATCCGGGTCCATGGTTCCGATGTATTTTGTCGGTTATGTTGTAAAAGAATCCATGATTCTGGAGTTGGCACCTACCGTTTCCTGTTTAATATTAGGTGGAAAAATTGGTTCTAATCTGGCATCAGAACTTGGAACCATGCGCCTCACTGAACAAATAGATGCATTGGAAATAATGGGTGTGAACACTATTTCGTACTTAATTGGCCCAAAATTAGCCGCTGCCGTTACAATGATTCCACTCCTAGTAGTTATTTCAGCAGGTACGGGAATTTTTGGTGGAATGCTGGCAGGTTCTTTATCAGGTTATGTATCCCAAACAGACTATATGCAGGGTGTTTTAATGAATTTTGTTGAGTATAATATTCGAGTAATGTTAGTCAAAGCGGTGGTATTTGGATTTGTATTAACCTCGGTTTCCTGTTATCAAGGTTTTTATGCGCATGGAAGTGCTATTGAAATCGGTAAAGCAAGTACACGTGCGGTAGTTTTAAGTTGTGTAATGGTGTTATTTGCCGATTTAATTTTAACATGGTTGTTATTGAGATAATATTGACATAAACAGAGATATCAAAACTAAAAGTTAATGATAGAAGTAAAAGACGTAAGAAAAAAATTTGGCACTCAGGAAGTGCTCAAAGGTATTTCTACCGTCTTCGAGGCAGGGAAAAATAATTTGATTATCGGCAAGAGTGGTTCCGGAAAAACTGTTTTATTAAAATGTATTGTGGGCTTATTAACTCCGACAGATGGACATGTCTTCTTTGATGAGAAAGATTACGTGGCGATGAATATTGATCAGAAGAATGAAATCAGGAGAGAGTTGGGTATGCTTTTTCAGGGTGGAGCTTTATTTGATTCTTTAACGGTTGAACAAAATGTACGATTCCCGCTGGATATGTTTACACATATGCCTATGTCTGAAAAAAATGACAGGGTGAATGAAGTATTGAAGCGTGTAAATTTGTCCAATACCAATCATAAATTTCCATCACAATTATCAGGCGGAATGCAAAAACGTACAGGTATTGCACGCGCCATCGTTATGAATCCGAGATATCTGTTTTGCGACGAACCAAACTCCGGGCTGGATCCGCAAACATCTATTGTGATTGACGAATTGATAATGGAAATTACGGAGGAATATCAGATTACCACTATTACGAATACACACGATATGAATAGTGTAATTGCAAACGGAGATAAAATTATTTTTTTACACGAGGGTAATAAACATTGGGAAGGTAATAAAATCAGTTTGTTTGAATCTGAAAATAAGGAGTTGATAGACTTTATTTTCGCATCCGATTTCTTAAAGGAAGCACGCGATGCAAGATTCAACAAAATAAAAAACAGTTTAAAGCAGTAATTAAGCAATCATGAGCATTTTAGTAAACAAAGATTCCAGAGTATTAGTGCAGGGTTTTACAGGAAAAGAAGGGACATTTCACGCGACACAAATGCTTGAATATGGTACCAATGTAGTAGGAGGTGTTACTCCGGGAAAAGAAGGAACAACACATTTAGACAGACCTGTTTTTAATACAGTAGAAAATGCTGTAAAGGCAACAGGCGCAAATGTTTCCATTATTTTTGTACCGCCTGCTTTTGCTGCTGATGCAATCATGGAAGCAGCCGATGCAGGGATACAGTTGATTGTTACTATCACCGAAGGTATTCCCGTTCAGGATATGATAAAGGCCAAGAAATATGTAACCTCAAAAGGAGTGCGTATGATAGGACCTAATTGTCCGGGTATTATTACTGCAGATGAAGCAAAAATAGGCATTATGCCGGGTTTCGTTTTTAAGAAAGGAAGAATTGGTATTGTTTCCAAATCGGGAACCTTGACTTACGAAGCTGCTGATCAGGTAGTAAAAGCAGGATTAGGTGTTTCTACAGCTATTGGCATTGGTGGCGACCCGATTATTGGTACTTCTACAAAAGAAGCCGTAGAATTATTTATGAATGACAACGATACGGATGCCATTGTAATGATTGGAGAAATTGGCGGTAGCATGGAAACAGATGCCGCACGTTGGATAAAAGATAATTTAAGAAAACCGGTTATCGGTTTTATTGCAGGACAAACAGCACCTAAAGGCAGAAGAATGGGGCATGCAGGTGCTATCGTAGGCGGGGCTGAAGATACTGCCGCGGCAAAAATGAAAATCATGGCTGAATGTGGTATTCATGTAGTAGATTCACCGGCATTTATTGGCAAGACTGTTGCGGAGGCACTAGCAAAATAATTTATAAATGAAATTTTTAGAAGCAGTTTGAGTAATCAGACTGCTTTTTTGTTTTATTAACTTTGCCACCAAATTTCTTTACGTTATTTTGTGCTAAGAAATTTAAGTTAGCTACATGTAGCTTCTGTTATTGCTAAATGAAAACATCTTTCATACTCGAATATCCCTGGTGGTTCTTGCTATTTTGTGTAGCAGCAGGAATTTTATTCGCTTACTTATTGTACGGCAGAAAGAAATTTGTTTTTTCGGAAGGAGAAAGTAAATGGTGGAAATATGGCTTGGCAACTCTACGCTTTTTGTCAACAAGTCTAATCGCATTTTTATTATTGTCTTTATTAATCAAGACAAAAAAAACGGAAGAAGAAAAACCAATTATATTGTTAATGCAGGATAATTCTTCTTCCCTGAATGTTTCCTTTGGAAATTTCTCTAAAGAAAAATATGCGGAACAACTTTCATCTTTACAGGAAAAAATAAAAGATAAGTACGAATTGATATCGTATAATTTTGGTGATGAATTAACTGATTTTGTAAAACCAGCCTACACAGCAAAAGAAACGGATATTTCCAATGCAATAGATGAACTGTTTATTCGTCATGGTTCACAAAATATTGGTGCGGTGATTTTAGCATCCGATGGAATTTTCAACAAAGGAAATTCTCCGTTGTACAACAGAAATGCATTGACTGTTCCATTTTATACAATTGCTTTAGGAGATACTTCAGTTAAAAAAGATGCGCTGATAAAAAGTGTACGTTATCCAGAAATTGTTTATCTCGGCGATCAATTCAATATCAATGTACAAATCGAAGCCAACCATTTAACCGGGCAAAGCACCGTTCTTGAAATTACATCACCTGAAGGGAAAGTGATTTTAAATAAAGTTATTCAAATTACAGAAGACAGGTTTTCATTTCAAACAGATGCTGTAGGAGATGCAATAAAACCAGGTGTCTTACAATATAAAATTAAATTAAAGACAATTGCAGGAGAAGCGATTGCAGAAAATAATTATGATGCGGCGTATGTAGAAGTAATAGATGGCAGACAAAAGGTATTGATGTTGTATGATGCG
Organism: Chitinophagales bacterium; assembly: GCA_035438465.1. Classification (GTDB taxonomy): domain Bacteria; phylum Bacteroidota; class Bacteroidia; order Chitinophagales; family JADIYW01; genus JADJSS01. The sequence goes on from DAORIK010000036.1 coordinate 11,757, forward strand.
CCTCATCCCGATGTGAAGGCATTTAAGAATGCTGTCGAACAAAATAAAAATTACCAGTTCGACGAAGCGGATATAAAAACATACAACGGAAATTACAAAGATGCTGATTTAATTATTTTAGATGGCCTTCCTTCTCTAGGCTCATCAGCCAAACTTTCTATGCTTCAGGAAATTGTAAATTCTACAACACCTGTTTTATTTGTATTGTCCTCCAATACCAATTTAGGGCAATTTAATCAGCTTCAAAAAGTGCTGCTGATTTCGGGTACTTCACAAAATGGCAACGATGTCTTTCCGATTTATCAATCTTCCTTTTCAAAATTTACATTGAATGAAGCTACCTTAAAAACAATACAAACGCTTCCACCACTTTTAGCACCATTCGGAAAATATCAGGAAGCAACAACAGCAGATATTTTTTACAGGCAGCAAATTGGGAGTATACAAACGGGTAATCCGCTGATTTTATTTAATGAAGTAAATGGTAAAAAAATCGGAATGATTTGCGGGGAAGGTATCTGGCGCTGGCGGCTGAATGAGTTTGCTCAAAATAAAAATTTTGATGCTACCGATGAAATCATCAATAAATGTGTGCAGTATCTCACCGTAAAAGGAGATAAACGACGTTTCAGAATACATACACCTAAAAATGTATTTAACGCGAATGAAGCCATTCAGATAGATGCGGAACTTTATAATGAAAGCTATGAACTGGTGAATGGTGTAGATGCAAACTGTGTGGTGAAAGGTGATAACGGCAAAGAATATTCATTCACTTTTGACAAAACAATTAATGCTTATACTTTAAATGCCGGTATTTTGCCGGTAGGAAATTACACCGTAAATGCAAAGGCAACATATAAAGCGAAAGCAAACGTAGCTATTTGCAATTTTTCCGTGCGACCCGTGATTATTGAAACGTTAAACACACAGGCAAATCATCAGCTGCTGAATATTCTGGCAAACCAGAGTGGTGGCAAAATGTATTCACCTGCAAGTATGACAGAAATTGTGAATGATATTGAAAATAATAATAAAGTAAAATCCATTCTGTTTGATACATTTAACACACAGCCGCTGATAGATATGAAATGGTTGTTTTTTATCATTCTGTTACTGTTGATAAGTGAATGGTTTATTCGTAAATACAATGGAAATATTTGATACTTTTACATCGCATTAATAATTTACAAATTAAAGAGTATGCAAAATTTATTCAAATCATTAGTAATTCTGTTCCTTTTTATACAAATTAATCCTGCAAAGGCAGTAGAAAAGGGAGATTTTCACGCAAACCTGACAACCAATTTAGGGCATCATAGTTTTATTCCCGTATATCAGTTAAAGGCATTTAATTCTGCAAAAGGTAATTTTGAAAAACTGGGTTTTATTCCCGGTGTTACTTTAAATATGGATTACGCGGCAAGCCCTTATTTTAGTATAGGGGGATGGTTTACTTTTTCAGGAAAATCTTTTACTAAGGATTCCAGTAGTGTATTGTTTGATTTAAAATACAGAAGCTTTGGTGTTGGCGTTAGAGGAGTTTTCCATTTATATCAGCTTGTTTCAGAAAAAGGAAATACAAAATTGGATGCGGATAAATTTGATGTTTATATTCCGTTATCTGTCGGCGGTGGCTTTCGCTTGAAAAGTAAAGGAAGTGCTCTTGCCGAATATCAGAAATTTAAGGGCGGCGCTATTGTTGGTTCAGGCATTGGTATGACCTATTATTTTGTGGAACACATTGGTGCTAATTTAGAAGGCGGTTACTGCGAAGGCTCATATGCTAAGATTGGTCTGGCATTTAAATTTTAAACTATAAATAGCATAAAAAAAAGTCTCATCCATCCGGTGAGACTTTTTTTATAATGATTAACGGTGTCTGTGTAATACCGAAAACTATCGGGGTTAAACCTTTAACAACCCACGGAAGCCTCTGGCGGCATAGTACGATTCAACACCGTTGTGATAAAGGAAAACAGTATCGTAACGGCGGTCGCAAAAGACAGCACCGCCAAGTTTCCGGATAGCTACAGGCGTTTTTACCCAACTCGATGTTTTCGTATCAAATTTTCCAAGTTGCTGCAATTCCCGGTATTGTTCTTCTGTTAAAAGTTCAATCCCTATGTCAGCTGCCATCTCAACAGCACTATTCTTTGGTTTATATTCTTTCCTTGATTCCAGTGCTTCGCGGTCGTAACAAAAACTTCTGCGACCATTAGGGCTTTCCGCTGAACAATCATAAAAAATATATTCGCCTGTCTTTTTATCAAGAGAGACAACATCCGGTTCACCACCCGTTTTTTCCATTTCATTAAGTGACCACAATTTTTCAGCTTTAGCATCCAGCCTTGCCTGTACTTTAGTCCATTCTATGCCTTTGTGGCGGTTCTTGTTTTTCTCAAAACGGTCTTTTAATATTTTGAGCAGTTCTTCACATTCTTTGGGGGCCAGTTCCTTTTTGTTTTTCTTTGCCATAATGTGTTATTTTCCTTTATTCAAATATAGTTTTTATACTGGAAAGTGATATTCAGAATGCTGCTTTTCAGTCCCAAAAGCGCCTTCAGCTGCAAACTCATAACCTAAATTTCTTACTACTTATTACTTATTACTTGCCACTAAATTTGTATCTTTGCACCGATTTTTAAATATTTTTAATCGATAAAATAAATTACATGAAAGTTACCGTTGTAGGTGCAGGAGCAGTAGGCGCAACCGTTGCCGATAATATTGCACGCAAAGAACTATGCCACGAGCTGGTTTTATTAGACATTAAAGAAGGTATTGCAGAAGGTAAATCAATAGATATGACGCAAACTGCAGCTTTGTTAGGTTTCGATACAAAAATTACGGGTTCTACCAATGATTACACTAAAACAGCAAACAGCGATGTGGTGGTAATCACGTCCGGTTTGCCACGTAAACCGGGTATGACGCGTGAAGAATTAATTGGTGTAAATGCCGGTATCGTAAAAGGAGTAGCAGAAAATATTTTAAAATATTCTCCAAATACCATATTTGTTATCATTTCAAATCCAATGGATACGATGACCTATCTGGCATTGAAAGCAACAGGTATTCCTAAAAACAGAGTCATTGGAATGGGTGGAGCATTAGACAGTTCCCGATTCAGATATTATTTGTCGCAAGCTATAGGTTGTTCACCATCTCAATTAAACGCAGATGTAATTGGTGGTCACGGCGATACAACTATGATTCCTTTAACACGTCTGGCAACATTAGGCTCTACACCGGTTGCTGATTTATTAGATGCTGAAACGTTGAAGAAAGTAGCTGCAGATACTATGGTTGGCGGTGCTACACTTACAGGTTTAATTGGTACTTCTGCCTGGTATGCACCCGGAGCGGCAGGAATGGCTATCGTAGAATCTATTTTAAGAGATGAGAAACGTGTCATCACTTCTTGTGTATATTTAGAAGGCGAATACGGCCAAACAGATATTTGTTTGGGCGTTCCGGTAGTAATCGGTAAAAACGGTTGGGAAAAAATCATCGACTATAAATTGAATGAAGAAGAACAAGCAGCATTCAACAAAAGCGCGGATGCAGTAAGAGCTATGAATGATGTTTTGAAGACTTTATCTGTTTAACTTTATATTTGTTGAAAAATAAACGAACACTCAATAGGTAATTACTATCATAACTACAAAATTGATTTACATCAATTATTTATGTGTTCATAACTTCAAAAAGGGTACAATTTTGTACCCTTTTTATTTGAGTGATTTTGCATTGTTAATTTAATATTAATAACTTTCGTAAAAATACATTATCATGGAAGTAAAAAATTCATCAAAGTACATAGCCGAATTTCTCGGAACTATGGTATTGGTTTTAATGGGTTGCGGCAGTGCAGTTATTGCAGGTGCTGATGGAACCACTGGAGTTGGTTTGCTGGGCATCTCATTCGCCTTTGGTTTATCAGTGGTGGCAATGGCATATGCAATCGGACCAATTTCGGGTTGCCATATCAATCCTGCCATTTCAATTTCTATGCTTGCAGCTGGAAAACTTAGCGCGAAAGATACAGGCGGCTATGTTGTTTCACAAATCTTAGGAGCCTTAGCAGGTGCCGGTATTTTATTTGCAATAGCCACCGGTAAAACAGACTATGCAATAGGTGAATGGGGCTTAGGTTCCAACGGTTGGGGTGAAGGCTATTTGGGGGAGTATTCCATGTTGGCGGCCTTTATAGCAGAAACCATATTTACTTTTATTTTCTTACTGGTAATATTTGGTGCAACCAGTGTACAAAATTCCAATGGAGGTTTTGCAGGTTTAGTTATTGGTTTAACGCTGGTTTTAATACATATCGTTGGGATTAAAGTGACAGGAGTATCAGTAAATCCTGCACGCAGCATTGGGCCGGCAGTTTTTGCAGGTGGCACCGCATTAACACAATTGTGGTTATTTATTGTTGCACCTGTTGTAGGTGGTGTACTGGCAGCAGTAGTCTGGAAATATGTTTTAGGAAGGGATTAGTTGTATCTAAAATTTATATTTCTGCACATGATAATTGTTTCATCTGCTTTTTTATGTTAAGACTAAACAATAACCGGCATTTATCGTTATTTTTATACGATGAATAAAATAAGCATTTTGATATTTCTTTCTTTCTTTCTCTTTTCTTGTAAGAAAGAAAAAACGACTACAGTCCAATTTGTTGTAAATTCCACCGGTAAAACACCGAATGGAAGGAATTATGTTATTGACGATTCAAAAACAAAAATTCTTTTTTCAAATTTCAAACTTATCACATCCACTGGAAGTGAGGTAATGGTGAAAGATGTCTTTTTGTATAAATCAATGAATAATAATTTCTCTTTTAAAATGCCGGATGGAAACTTTACAGGGTTCAGATTTTCTTACGGTTTAGATAGTTCTGTGAATAATACAAACCCGATGAGTTATCCTGCTTCCAGTCCGTTAAGTGTGGAAACCGGTTTGTACTGGGATATGTTGAAATACAGATTCTCCATAATTGAGGCAAGCATTGATAATTCTCCCGGAAAAAACCAGCCACCAAATTCTCCTTTTTCCATGCATCTCGGTTCTGATACCCTGTATACAATAATTAACAGCACCGTAATTCCGTTTAACGGAAGTATAGTTAATATCGAACTCGATATGGATAAATTATTTGTACTTGATACAGATCCGTTCCAGATTATTAATTTCAGTAACCATAGCGAACCATCTGAAATAGCAAGAGCTGTAGCAATAAAAAATAGTTTTGTGAATGGAATTAAAACAACATTATGGGCACCGGATTAAGCAGAAATCTTTTTATATCGTGTTGTGCTTTGATAATGCTGGTTATATTGTTTTTTAACAGCTGTAAAAAAGAAACAGAAACAACTCCGGTTCCAACTCCTTATGTAATACCGTCTATTCAGAATTTCAGAGAAATGCCTGTGGATGCAGAGAACCCTATGACTGTTGAAGGAGTTGCATTGGGTAAGAAATTATTTTTTGATCCAATATTATCCCGTGATTCTACTTTGTCTTGTGCCGATTGCCATAAGAAAGAAAATTCATTTTCCGATCCTCGTTTCAGAAGTTTGGGTGTAGATAATTTACCCGGGCCAAGACATTCTATGGCATTAATAAACCTAGCCTGGCAGAAAGACAGATTTTTTTGGGATGGACGTGTAAATACTCTGCGTACACAGGCAGAAAAGCCAATAGAAGATCCTGTGGAAATGCATACAACCTTAGCAGCTGTCGTTAAGAAGTTACAAAATCATCCGGTATATGTAGACATGTTCTGGAAAGCATTCGGAACAAAAACAGTTACCAAAGATTTAATGACAAAAGCGATAGAACAATTTGAAAAAACACTGATCTCGTATAATTCCAAGTTTGATAAATATGCAAGAGGTGAACTGAATTTATCTGAATCTGAATTGCGTGGATTGGATATTTTTAAAACGGAAAAAGGGGATTGTTTTCATTGCCACAGCAGCACAGCACCGGAAGTGTTTATTTCACCAGACAGAACCTTTGCAAACAACGGATTAGACACAGTTTCTTCTGTTCTTGATTTTGCAGATTTTGGTTTAGGAAAATTTACCGGCAGTACGGCAGATTACGGCAGGTTCAAAATTCCTACTCTACGCAATTTAGCATTTACCGCTCCTTATATGCACGATGGACGTTTTGCTACATTAGATGAAGTCATTGATTTTTACAGTGCTGGCCCAAAAGGGTCGCCAACCTTAGAAGCAATAATGCGAGAGAAAGCAAACAAACGGCTGGAAACACTCGGGCACTGGGGATTGGATTTGACAACTGAACAAAAAGCAGATTTAAAAGCATTTCTGCTAACCTTGTCAGATTCAAGTTATGTACAATAACTAAGGTAAACTTTGCAGCTTGTTATTATATTCCTGTGCTTTTGTTGTGTTTCCTAAATTTGTATACGTTAATGCTATATTTCTTAAGACTTCTTTGCTATCTGGATTTAAAACTAATGCTTTTTGATAAAATACAAGTGCCTTGTCAAACTGCCTTAGTGCGCCATAAGAACTGCCTGTATTATTATAAGAATTAACAGCAGTTAGTAAAGCAGCATTTAATTTCTCTACCCGATTATATGAAGTAATAGCAGAAGCATAATCACCACTCTTAGCATGCCAGTTACCCATATTGTACCAGGTATCTGCTTGTGTGCTGTCTAATTCCAACGACTTAGTTAGTGCATCTTTAGCATTTTTTAGATCATTGGTTTCTGTAAGAATCATGCCATATGAATTCCATAAAGAAGCATTCGTGTCCGAAATAGCCAAGCCGGCTTTTGCTGTTTCCAGTGCTTTCTGAAGATTACCCAAATAATAGTATGCAATGGAACCAAGCATATAAAAATTATCTAAGTTTGGAGTAATGTTAGTATAGTATTTAAGTCCGTTTTCAAAAGCTGACTGTGCTTGCGGATAATCTTTTAATTGCAAATAGCAATAAGCCAGTAAACTCCAGGCACTGAAATTATCCTGTGTAATGGAAAGGCTTTTGTTTGTATAAAAAATGGCTTCTCTGCAATATTCAATCTTAATCGGGTCACCATCTTTCAAAGGCTTGATTTTTTTTACAAATAATGAGTTACAATATGCGGATAAATTCCGGTAACTGTACGGATTATGATCCTTATCTACAGAAAATAACGTGTAGCTGTCTTTCCAATCAAGATTTCTGGTAACTGTTTTTACAGAGAATAAAATCAACACAGAAAATAAAAGTATACTGAATATTTTGTTTTGTTTAAGAATGGACAGAAAAGAGAAATTTCCTTTTGAGAAAAATCTGGTAATTCTTTCTAATATAAATACTATGGCTATACACAAACCTAAGGATGGCAAATACATAAAGCGTTCTGCCATCGTTGCTTCAATAATTAGAAAAATATTTGAAACAATGGATATGGTTATTCCGAAAAATAAAATTCCAAAAGTGACGGCATCTTTCTTTTTGAGATGAATAACAGCATATGCCGCCATCGCTATAATGATTATTGCAGAAAGGATAAAACGAATATCACTAAAGGTTGCAATAGGAATTGTATTTAATGAATAATCAAAACTCAAAGGATGCGGGAAAATAAATAAACGTACATAATAACCTACTAGTACAATGGCTGTAGCAAATCTTTCGAATTTATTTTCCGTGCCAACAATGGAATTATTTAATACGCTTACTTCATGGAAAGTTACTAATCCGCCAATAGCAAACTTACGTAAGATAAAATAAATGATAATACTCACTATAAGTGCAACGCTTATAAAAAGAAATTTTTTATTGTGATCAGATTTTGAAAAAAAATAAACAGAAAGCGGAATGGCAGCTACCAGCGTAACCGTACTTTCTTTAGATAACATCGCCAGAAAAAAATAAAAACTACCGGAAAGTAAATGTAATAACTTTTTATTTTCAGCATATTCGTGGAAGGCATTTAAGGATAATAAGGCAAATAAAAATCCTAATATCTCATCACGGCTTTTAATATTTGCTATTACTTCTGTATGCAACGGATGAGAAATATACGAGGCTGCAATTGCAAATATGATAAATGCATGTTTTTCCGGAAACCATTTTCTCAGTAATTTATACAACAGAAATCCGGTAAGCGTATATAATAAAATATTTATGAGATGACCCGGCAGCGGGTTATTCGGTGAAAGTTGCCATTCAATAGCAAACATTGCAACCGACAAGGGCCTGTACAAACTTTCCTGTCTGTCCTGAGCACCTGCCCGGTATGCAGTCACCATAATTTCCGGTATTGCTGAAATTCCTTTCGTTACAATTTTGTTTTTTGCCATCACCGTTTCATCATCCAGCACATAATCATGATTAATGGTATTGATATATAATAAGAATGCAAAGACGGATATGATATACGGGAACCATTTGTCGAAATTAAAATCAGTGAAAGTAACGCTACTTATTTTTGCAGGCTTTGCAGCAACAGTTGCAGACATCACTTTCTTTTGTTTCATTGGTTTCGCCATGTTTGTTTATCGTTTCATGCTTTAAATTATTTTTCTAAGGAATAGACTGTAATTTAGAAGAATATTCCTGCGCTTTTAAGTTATTTCCAAGGCTGCTATATGTAATTGCCATATTACTTAAAGCAGCTTTATCATTCGGATAGATGTTTAAAACTTTCTGAAAATAGACTATTGCTTCCTGATATTGTTTTAAATTAAGATAACACATGCCTGTGTTATTGTAGGTGGAGGCTTTAATGGATAAATCACCAGTAAGGCTTTCTACTTTATTAAAAATTTCTATTGCTTTTTTAAAGTTGCCACTTTGCGCATAACAACTGCCAATAGAATAATAACAAGATGGATTTGTATTATCTGATTTTAAGGATTCCTCCAGCGCTACAATAGCATTGTTAAACTGCTTTAAAGCCATATAACTTTCGCCAATCCCGATTTGCGAATATGTTTTTATAAATAAATTTGGATTTAAACTCAGCGCTTTCTGAAAAGAAGCAATTGAAGAGTCATACATCGCTGTTTTAGCATATATTTTTCCAAGCACAAACCATGTTTCTGTATGGTTGTTGTTTAATTTTAATGACTTGTTCAGTGCATCAATTCCACTTTTATAATCATTCACATCGTTTGATTCTGACAGCAGTTTGCCAATAGAATTCCAGGATTCATAATTCTGATCTGTAATCGCAATGCTTTTTGCCAAACTTTCTTTTGCTTCTATAAAATAACTCACTCGTTGCGGGTCGTTAGCAGGCAATTGTATAATCTTATTATATAATACGTCCGCATAGTTTTTAAAAATTCTGAAACTTTTGGCGTTATTTTTTTTGTCTGCTTCAAACAAAGTCAAATCGTCTTTCCAGTCAGCATTTCTTGTAAATGTTTTTATTGAAAATAGAATCAATATACTCAGTAGTATACCTGAAAATATCCTATTGGATTGAATAATTCCTGCTAATGACAAATTGTTTTTTGTTTCAAAGACACAAACTTTTTCTGCAAATAATACAACAGTCATGCATAATCCTAAAGATGGTGAATACATAAAACGTTCAGCAAAATTAGCACCAATTAATAT
>DAORIK010000037.1:0-6036 GCA_035438465.1 Chitinophagales bacterium
CTGTAAATTCCATACTTCGTTCATGGTTGGCTAAAAAATAAAATTTATTTCCCTGAATTGCGGTATATTTAGCTAATGTTGACATAGCTGAAGCTGCTTCCGTTCTGCTAATAACAAGGTTAAAGAAATAGCCGCTTGATGATTTGCCAATCTGACCGGTAACAGTAACATTATGAGCATTTTTAGCAGCACTGTTAGCATCTGTTCCTAAAATAGCGATATCCCATCTCTTTATCACGGGATCAATATCACTAATGTCCGGTTCACAAGGGTCGGAAGATACAGACTTCTTAACCGGTATGATATCGGCAACATTTATCTTTGTAGTTGTTGGCTGTTGTTCAACTTTAACTTCAGTATTTAAAGGTTCTGTTACAGCAGGCTGTTGAGTAGTAGCATCCGAAGATTTACTTGTTGTATTGGTAACAGAACTGGTAGTAGTTGATGTAGAACTCGAAGAGTAAACAGGTGGTTTATATTTATCGTTATCATTTGCGGAAATAGTCTGACTGCTGGTATTGGTTGTACTTGGTTTCTTTACTTCTGTAGTTATACCGGTTGCAGAGATGTCTTCTTTACTATCAGGATTTTTAGTAAACCCGAGCATAAAATTTGATTGTTTGTATAGTAGTAAATTACCATTCTTTACCTCAAAACGGTCAACATCTTCGAGTAACTTATAAAACATATCTTCTATCTTCTTATTGGTACAATTTGTAAACCCTGATGATATTTTTGTTACGATGAAACTGGAATTTAAATCGGATTTGACAACGGCAGAGAATTTGTTGCAAGCATTGTTTCCTTCTATACGATCATTAAACGTGTTTATTTGCACCCAAATTGTATTATCATTTACAAAGAAATTGTCACCTTCTGATTTATTAATTTTTCTTAGATACCATTTCCCGTCCAGTGAAGAAGATGTCTGAATAGAAGTTTGTGCAATTACCTTTCCTGTAGTAGGTTTATTAGCAGGCTTTTCGGGAATGCTCTCCGATGGCTTAGAGGTGTTACCTATGTTTTTTACTAATTTTTTACTAATTTCATTTATCAGGGTAAAATTTCCGTCAGTTGTTGGTTTAACGGTTATTACATAAGCATATCCTGGTTGAAAATTAAATCCTTCAATGGTTGCATTTAATATTTCATATTCTTTTTTACCCTTTTCCTTTACCAACAGGCAATTTTGAGAATTATCAATTTCACATGGTACTCCTTCAAAATTGACTTCAAATGTTTTTTGTTGACTATTTGCAGCTGTATTTACCGGAAGAGGAGCAGGCTTATTAATTACAGGCTTCTTAGAAACAATTTTTACCAGTACATATTTGAATACAGATTCACCGACAGCTATTGGTGGTTGTTTAAACTCCTGACGAACAATAATAGTATATAAATTTCCTTGTTCAAAATTGAAACCTTCTATTGTTTCATTAAAAATTTCAAAATCTTTGCTGGTTGATTTTTTTATCAGAAAACATTCGCCGTCATCTCTTGTATTGCAGGGAGTAGTTTCTTTGTCTATTTGCCAGGTTTGATTTTTTCCCAGCATTGAAGCATCATCTTGTGAAAATACGTTTAAAGCAAAAAAACAGAAAACTATAACGATATATTTTCCTTTCATAGCAAATTAGGTTTCTTCATTAATTAAAAATTGATGAATAAATTTAGGTATTAAAAGTAATATTTCAAATAATAGTTTTGCTATACATACCTCAATAGCGTTTAGTTGTTTTTCAAACAACAATTTTATTTGAAAGTATAAATGGGTCTTAAATAGAGCAACTCAGATTAAAATATCCAGCCTTTAAAAACATTTGTAGTGGTTATTGTTTTTGGCTGACCATTTCCCCAGGCAACACCAATATCTCTAATTGCCTGAATTGTTGCTTTTGGTAAATCATACTCTTTTTTAAAGTGAAGATCCCATTCAACTCCATTTATTTCTTTGATGCGAACTTTAATATCATCCCCGAGTTGTTTAGCTTCAGAAAAGCATTTTGAATTTGGATTAATCTGGGAAAGTATTGCTGCTGCTTTATCCGCACCGTCGATATTCTGATTTGCATTCCAAATTTGTCTGGCCTCTTGGACTTTTGATTTACAATCAAATTCAATATACTGAGGAAATATCTTTTCGCCAAGTGCTAAAGCTTTTCCATAACAATCTCTTGCCACTGAAGGAATTCCGCTCAAAAGGTAATATGCTTCTCCATATTGATTTTTATTCGCTAATGATTGTGCTTCCTGTAATGTAATATCACAATTTGTTGCGTAAACATCAATGATTTTTTGTTTCCCTTTTTCTAAAAATTGCTTTAAATCAGGTTGTGTTGTTTTTATACCATTGATAGCCTGAATAAATGCTTTATTTTCAGTATTTCCTGCACCTCTCACTTTTACAGTAACGGTTTCAAAAATTGTTTTATTAAAAGCATCAACGATGTAAAACACAACGTCTATATTCATAGCATACATAGCAGGAGTTGAGGCAACTAACTCTTTATTGACGAAAACAGGTTTTGCTGTCAGAAAAAACCTGCCGTTCTTATCATATCCTGCGAGTCCCATACCATTTCCGGTTGCAATCATATTTAATTTATCTTTTAAATATGATTGAGCATAATTCGGAACTACGTTATCATCGTCTGACACATAAGTGTTAAGAACTACTCTGTTCTCATCTTCCAGTACTTTAGTGTTGCCTGTCTGAGCATTAACCAATGCTACAGAAAGAATATTAAATGTTGCAAATATTATTACTATTATCTTTTTCATACAAGTATTTTTACTGTTATTTATTTATTTACTTCCTAATACAATTGTAGCGGCACCTAATCCTTTCGTCATAAGTTTATTTTCAATTGAATAAGGTGGATTTTTAAGAAATTTCTGTAATCCTTTACAAAAATCTCTCGCATCTATGGCTTTACCGTTTATGTCGTATAATGGAATTCTAACTTGCTCGAATAACATCATGTTTTCAGTTGCATCCGAGGTGCTAAATCTTCCCTTTACCGTATTCTTTGCCATCCAGTCTTCAATAATTGACGATAATTCTTCTCCGTTGTATTCTGATTCTAAATCATTACTCCAGCTATCAAATTTCTTAATTCGAATGGTAACCTCTCTGCCATTTTCAAATAAATCACTAAAATGTTCTTGGAGTTGGCTATTAAAATTATCTAAATGTGTTAAAACCGCTTCTTCAAGTAAAACAGGTAATTCTGTGCTAAACGATTGTTGACCTGTACCTGATGCACCTGCTACTTGTTTGTTGCTATATGCATCTAATCCCTGAAGATTAAAAGTAATGGAGCGTTTAGGTCCTAATTGATTAATACTCCACGTAATCTGCATGATAATGTCTGCTTTTGCTGTTTTTCTTACCTTATCATAAGGGGTTTCTGAAATACCACTACCGCTTTTTGAAGTAACCAAAGCATCTTCTGCCATTTCTCCTTTCATGGACTTAAGAGAGGTTTCCAGATTTATTAAAGGAAAGCCTCTGTCTTTCATTAATTCGTTAAGTTTGCTCATAACGAGGAGTAAATCACTACTGTTTTGAAGGGCTGCTTCATAATCTGGAACTGTTTTTGTTACACCCATTTCATCAAATTTTGTTACAAATCCATTCTTAACACACCAGTTATCACTTGGAACTACCATTATGGTTGGTTTTTTAGCTTGTGTAAATGCCAGTGTTATCTGGAAAATAAAAAAAACAGATAAAGCAACTTTTTTTATTAGTTTTTGCATATTTTATAGTTTAATATTTATAAATTTTGTTTTACTGATTTATTAGGTAAACTAATTTTAAATTTTATCATTCAAGAAATTAGAATCCGGAGGATAACCCTTTTATTACTCCTGCAGCTTCTAAATCTTTTCTTAACGGATCTTTCAAAACAGATACGATAATTCCTATCTTATATTCTTTACCTACTTTTACTACATCGGGAACAGCATCACCGGAGACGGATACATATTTCATATAATCGCCACCATCCTTAAAAAATTTTGAAAAATATTCTTTTTGCTGCTCTTCAACACCAACCTGAGGTGCTAAAGCCTTTTGTGACGGGCATTTCTGTCCACTACCGGCAAATCCTTTGAATACAATTCCATGAACAGCATTCTTTTTAGCTTGCTCTACAGCAACTTTTGCATTCTTGGAATATGACCAAACCTTAACTAAGTAGCTGCTTTGCACACCAATGCCCACACATTCTAATTCATATCGCCATTCAATGGTAGCGGTTTCTGCTTTTTTTCTTTGTACCGGTTGTGAATAGGCAGAAAATTCAACCATCAGGAACAGTAATGCGATTAGTTTAATTTTTATATTCATAATCTTACGTTTTAGTTGATTTATTAAATGTTTTTTAGTTGATTTAATTATACTTAAATTTAATTTTTTTTCTTTACAACTATAAATTATTTACGTATTTTTTTATTATTTTATTTGTCTTATTAACATTCCAATATACAACCCTTTGCTTTTACCTGTAAAAGTTGTTAGTTTAATATCTCCGTTGTTATTTTCTTCGCTAGCCATATATCTGTTATCCCAAATATTTTTTTTGTCAACATTTATTACTGATACTCTTTTATAGTATGTTTTTCCATTTTTATCAATAGTTTGTTCCAGCACTTCGTATTTATCGCCACCTTCTAATCCTTCTTTTAATCCGATTTTAGCACCAATCGGCTCAACACTGTAGAGCGGAGTTTTAGTTTTGAATTCATCGTGATTTCTTTGCAGTCTTGCTATAACCTGATCTACTGATTTTACGGTCGCTCTTTCAATAAGTTGCTCTTCAGTTTTATTGGTAAAAACTGAAGATTGTGTTTGCTCTTTGGCAACTTCCGAACCAATGTAATCCAACGTAAAAATGGATGAATTATCAAATGCATTCTTTTTATCCATATCGAAGGAGTTCTCATCTATCCAATAATCGTTATAAAATTTGTTTGCGACGGCTTCATCCCAATGTAATCGATAGAGATAAGATGTTGCTTTTACAAAATAGCCTTTGCCTGCAATCGTCAGCGTAGTATTTGTGGCTGTTTGTGCAATAGAAACTCCGGTGGAAGCTCCGGGTATAAACCTTAAAAAAGCAGCTGAGATATTAACTGCTTTTTTTGTTTTTTCTGCCACATCTTCCTTGTTTGTGTATTTAAAATCGGTAACAACCACAAATGTGTTTTTTATCAGTTCTTCTCCTGCATCTGATAATAATGACAAGCCTCTGACTGTATTTTTAGCATTATTTACATCCATTTCTGTTGCATTATACTGGCCTCGTTCAGCTACTAAATCCATATTAAATGTACCATTTTCACTTCTGTTAAACCATTTTGCAACTAAATTTTTTGCAATATCATTTGTATTTAAAAAATTATCTATAACTGATTTTTGGTCTTTTGAATTTGCATAACCATTGATTTCTCTGATATCTAGGTTGTGATTATTAAATTTATCAGGGAAAGGGGAATTTATGAAAGAAGATTTAATAGTTTCAGCATATTCTCTTGAAGGATCATTAATTATTAATGTATATAAAGAGCTTCTTCTGTATTTTAAATCGTTTCCAGTTTCAGAATTTTCAGTATTTCCCGACATATCTGAAAGATTGTTATTAACTGAATTATCAGATATGTCTTTTACAATTGTTGATTCAATATTTTTTGGTGGAATACTCTCATCTTCCTTTGATGTTTTGATTTGATTTCCTGTTAATGAATTAGCATTTTTATCTTTGTTTAATTTATTTTCTGAATTGCTGCTATAAGATTCATTGTTAGTTTTATTGTCTGATATATTATTGCTTTTAGTTGCAATAGTTTGTTGATTAGTTGTTGCCTTCTTTTCTTCTCCATTCTCCAAAGCATCTAATTCTGCCTGTAGTTTGGCTAATTCTTCCAGTTTAGCTCTTTTTGCAGCCGCTTTTTCTTCCTCTTTTTTTATTCTTTCCTGTTCGGCTAATTTTTCTTCTTCCTCCTTCTTTATTCTTTCTTCTTCAATTCTTT
>DAORIK010000037.1:6136-15557 GCA_035438465.1 Chitinophagales bacterium
TGTTCGGCTAATTTTTCTTCTTCCTCCTTCTTTATTCTTTCTTCTTCAATTCTTTCTTCCTCTGCTTTTTTAGCTGCTTCGGCTTCTGCCTGTTGTTTCTTTTGCAATTCAACTGCTTCAATTTGTCTTTGAATTTCAGCCTCATTCTCACTTATACTGGCTTTGTTTTCAGCATAAGAACCGGGTGTTTCTATTGTTGATTTTGGAGCATACGTATTAGGTTCATTCTGAGTAAGACTCTGGGGAGGTGAATAGGTTGTATTAATGTCTTCTTTATTATTAGGATCAGATGTGAAAGCTATTAAGAATTTCCACTGATCAGACAAAACAAGATTTCCATTTTTTAAATCAAATCGGTTTGTCTGTTCCAGCAATTCATAAAATAAATTTTCAAGTTTCTTATTGTTGCATTGCGTATAACCTGAAGTTATTTTAGTAACTGAAAATGTTGTATTTAAATCTGATTTTACTACAGCAGCAAATTTATTACATGCTCCAAAACCTTCTAAACGGTCGTTAAATGTACTTATCTCAATCCACATTACATTATCATCAGTGAATAGGTTATTACCCTCAGATTCCTTTAATTTTCGTAAATACCATCTCCCGTCTAAAGAAGAAGAAGTTTGAATAAATGATTTTGGAATTATTTTTGGTTTTTTTACAGTACTTTCATCTGTACTCTCTGCAGAAACAGTAGTTTCGGATGTATTTTTTACAGCTTTCTTACTAATTTCATTTACTAAATAATAATTGCCATTTGAAGTTTCTTTTACAGCAATTGTATAAATGTAACCAGGCTGATAGTTAAAGCCATAAATGGTTGCATTTAAAATCTCAAATTCCTTTTTCCCTTTTTCTTTGACTAATAAACAAGACTTTGAATTTTCTGTTTCACAGGGTACAGTTTCAAAATTAACTTCAAATATTTTTTGTGTACTACTAGATGCTGGATTATTATTTAAACTAACAGGATTGCTTTTTGGTTTTTTAGAAATAATTTTAACCAATACATATTTTAGGATAGATTCGCCAATTGCAATGGGTGGTTTTTTTATTTCCTGTTTAACAACTATTGTATAAATATTTCCTTTTTCATAATTGAAACCTTCTATTGGTTCATTGAAAATTTCGAATTCTTTTTTACCGGATTGTTTTATTAATAAACATTCGTTTGTGGAACTCTCACAGACAGCAGTCTCCGCATCAATCATCCATGTTTGTGGTGCCGGATTAAAAGATTGAGAATATATGGTTTTTGTATGCAGAAGTACGAAAAAAAATATAATGTAATACTTCATATAAATTATCTAAGCATTGAATTTACCAATTCATATTTGAATAACAAAATATATGTTGATAAAAATCAATAAAAGTTTACATCTCTTTTACTACTACCCAGCTATCTGTATTTCTGCCTTTATCATCTGTACAGGAAATTTTTACTTTTCCTATTGACGGTGTTATGAAAACAGGCTCATTTTTATTAACTGTTTTAATAAATCTATTATCCATATACCAGGAAATAGTCTGCACATCATTGGATGCCTGAGCAATCAGCATTAGTTCCTGATTGTCATTTTTACTTACATAGTAGGTCAGTCCGTTAACAGGCTTAGTAATTTTAGGGTTATTATTGTCATATACTTTTTTACAGGCAGGATTATGTACCGGGATTTTAATATAAGGCAAATTATTCATCTCAAAATAATTTAATAATTCCGGCGCATAGTTGGGATATAGTTTTTCCAAGTAATTATCATTAGGTAAACAAGCCGAGCAGTAGGACATGCTGCTATCTGCACTTACCCAGACTTTCTTCATATGTGCACATTTCTTGTTTGAACTTTTTCCGGGAATGTAATATGCCATAATTTTATTGGTACAAAACTCACTTGGAACATCGCCTGTTTGTGCGCATACATATCTGAACTGCAAATCTTTTGGTCGCTTAAACCAATCTTTATCAGTACTTTTATTAATTGTGTTAAAAATTTGTAATAACAAAGGTGTTGCGATATCTGCTCCATTTAATTCAGGAACACCTTTTCCGTCAAAGTTACCGCACCAAACTCCGACCGTATAGTTATTGTTAAAACCGATGCTCCATGCATCACGTCGACCGTAAGAAGTGCCGGTTTTCCAGGCAATTTTAGGCATATTTATGACACTCTCTGCTCTGTTTGGTAAGTCACTTCTGCGTAACGTTGTTAAAATCTGAGCCACCATATAATTTGCCTGAGGAGATAAAATTTCTGTTCCGCGCTTTGTAATTATTTCTTTAGAATACGTAGGAACAAAATATTCACCTTTATTTGCAAAAACGGAATACATTCCGGTTAATTCTTCGAGAGATACGCCACAGCCACCGAGTGCTGTAGACAAACCTAATTTATCTTTATCTTTTTGTATTTGCTTAAAGTTGAGTTTATCTAAAATATTGGTTAATGATTTTACATCAATCGCATTCAACGTTTTCACTGCCGGAATATTTAAGGATTGCGCCAGTGCATCTGCAACAGCAACCTGTCCGTGAAAATGTTCGTCATAATTTTCAGGTGTATAGCCGTCAAAATCTATAGGTACGTCTGCAATTACTGATCGTGGCGTATAAATTCCTTTGTCAAATGCGATTCCATAAATCATAGGTTTTAACGTGCTGCCGGGAGAACGAACTGCTTTTACACCATCTACTTGTCCTTGTGTGGCAACACTGTAAAAATCAGGTGAACCAACATAAGTAACTACTGTGTGTTTTTGATTATCGATAATATATACTGCAGCATTCTGTATTTCTTTAAATTGCAATACTTTAGAATAATTCTGTACAATCTCTTCCACATCCAGCTGCATATTATAATTCAAATGCGTTGCGATAATTGGTTTAGATGGATATAATTTTTTCATACGCCAGCAAAAATGCGGAGCATATTTTGGTGGAGACCGGCGATAGGCAGTTAAAGGTTCTTCCAATGCATCGTTTATAGCTTCATTACTGAATACATGATGTTCTTTGAATTTCTTTAACCACCGATTTCTTTCTTCTTGTATATAGGCATTTTTTTTTCCTAATGTCAATGTAGTAGGGCGGTTTGGAATAATAGTCAGGGTAGTAACTTCTGCAACACTCAGTTGTGCCGGTGATTTCCCAAAATAAATAAAGGCTGCTGATTTTACACCTTCAACATTTCCACCGTAAGGAACTAAATTTAAATATAACTGCAGGATTTCGTTTTTACTGAAATTCCATTCCAATTGTAACGCACGGAACATTTCTTTTACTTTTGAAAAAATGGTACGCTCTTTTGGCTCCAGCATGCGGGCTACCTGCATGGTAATTGTGGAAGCACCGGATGTTCTCCTGTGTTTAATGGTATTATTAAAAAATGCTCTGGTAACTGAAACAGGGTTGATTCCGAAATGCCAGTAAAACCAACGGTCTTCCTTATTTATAAAAGCTTTCTGTACCGTTGGTGTAATTTCTTCCAGCTTGGTGTACATGCGCCATTTATCATCGTTTGTTAAGTAAGAATATAAAACCGTTCCGTCCTCTGCTTCAACAATGGTTGAGTAATCTCTGGTGCAATGTACAGGGAAAACAATGTCTACCATATTAAACAGCAAGACAATTACAAACAAGATAAAAAACTTGTTCCGGTTTATAATTAAGAATGATTTTATGTGGTTCATGGATTTTGTAACACAATATACTACTAACAAAGAAAGTTATAAAATCATTCCAATTTTTGATTTTATATTTTGTGTTTTACCAATACTTCCTGAATCATGGAAGCCCATTCTTTGTATACATAGCCTGTTAAATGAATTCCGTCTGTTGTATACGCTGCTTTAAATTTGTGAAATAATATTTATCTTAGACAAAAATAACTTATTTCAGTTGTAACAAATAAAACCATGAATCTTAAATTTTCACTCACGTTTGCCACAGTATGCACATTGTTTTTTTACCAAACAACAGCAAAGCCAACGAATCCGAAAGATATACCCAGTAAGATAACCATTTATGCAGAAGATGGTGAAAAGTTTGTGTTGTATGTAAATGGTATTAAACAAAATATAGAACCACTTTCCAAAGTAGAGGTAAATGATTTGAAGGGAGCCATAGTAAAAGTGAATGCAGTTTTTGCAAATCCGGCACTTGCACCTGTTGCAAAGAGCATAATACGTATGGCAAAAGATTGTGAATACGCAATCAGTAAAAACAAAAAAGGAGAGTATGTTATTAATATGAAAACGGCAGGTACTTTAGGTACTTCTGTAGCTACACCCAAAATAACCATTACAGATACACAGGCAGTTATAAAACAACCAATTGTTTCTCAATCATCGGGGTCGACAACACTGGCACAGACAGATCCTTCAAAATCAACAGTTATGGTGAATGGCCGTCCGGCGGATGCATCTGTAAAAGTAGATAACAACACCGGAAAAGTGACGCTTGGTGCGAAGAATGACAAAGGTGAAGGTGCTGCAATTACCATAGACCCGGCAAAACTTACAAATATCAAAGGAAATTTAAAAGAACCGGAAGTAAAGATTGGTGGTATGACAACGGATGAGTTTTCAAACGGAATGGATAAAGTCGGGGATGGAATTGGTAATTCTTTTGACACGAAAAACACTAATATTTCGGCTAATGACGATAATGCGAATGTAACTGTTTCCACCTCTGAGAAAACGACACCTCAAAAATCTGATGCGCAGTTAAAAATGGAGGCACAAATGAAAGAAACAGAAGATGCAGCTACCGCTGCTATGAATAATGCAGCTAACCACGGTCCGATAGTACCCGGTACATTTACATTTTTTTCCGAAGATGGAGATACGTTTACAGTATTTATGGACGATGTAAAACAAAATGAAGTACCACAATCGAAGGTGGTTGTAAACAACGTTTTGTCAAGTTCACTTCGATCTAAAATTGTATTTGAGAATACAGCGATACCATCTATAGAAAAAAAGGGGATGCGTATATGGAGAAATTATACATTTATCATAAAGAAAAACAAAAAAGGAAAATACGAATTGGATACAAATGGTAATGGTGACTTATATGGCCGCTAACTATTCTGAATTCTTCAGGATATAAACAGCTGTAATCAGCCGTTCCTTTTCCGAAAGTTCATAATTATCTATTTCGAAATCTCTTACAAAGTTATTTCTTTCCAACAGTTGTATTGATTTAGTATTTTCTTTAACTGGCAACGCTTCTATAACCTTTAATTTCATTGTATAAAATCCGTATTCAATAACCGCTTGCATAGCTTCGTGCATGATTCCTTTTCCATAATAATCAGGGTGCATTTCATAGCCGATTTCTGCTTTATCTTTTTCAGCAACTATATTCCAAAAACAGATGCTGCCAAGCATTTTTGATTGTTGTTTAAAATGGATAGCCCACATAATACTTTCATTTCTTTCAGCATCCTTGATACGGTTCTCAATAAAGATACTTGCGTCTTCAAGGCTCATTGTATCGGCTCTATCCAAAAATTCATTTACACGGGAATTGCTGCGCATTTCAGCTAAAGACATAGCATCATTCTGTGAAAATGCTTTCAGTATTAATCGATTGGTGTATAAAACCGGGAAAGGAGAGAAGTTTACAATCAACGTATTAATTAAATTATTCCCGCATATATTCTAAACTTACTCCAAAATCGTCACTCACTTCTTTTAGAGAAATAGTATAATTATAGTTTTTATCATTCTTTACATCTTCATAAGTTGCTTTCCAGACGGGATATTCTGATTCATTTTCATCATCCGCTTCAAATCGCATATTATAATACTCAGTTAAAGTGTTTTTTAATTTTATTTCCTGAGTAGAGTCTGTGAGATAAATATCAGCTGTAATAATGTCTAACTGATTTTCTTCATTAAAAAAATATTGAAGATTCGCATATTCTGAGAGGGGAGTTGCATCTTTCGGATAGGTAAATTCGTAAAACAAATGGTCGGATGTAGATTCATATAATTTGGCTTTTTCCATTTTTTTGACAGCATCACTTGTTTCATTGAAATTAATTCCACGAAAAACAGCGTCTTCATTTCCGGTAAATAAATTGGTAAAAAAAGGAGACGGATCTTTCAGCGAATCCTTATGATTATCGTGTCTGCAGGAAGTAAGAAGAGAAAAGGAAAAAGCCAAAAGCCAGAAACTGTTTCCGGTGTTATATCTTAAGTTATTTATCATAGTTCATTATACATGGTTTCCAAAAATTTACGGATATTTTTTAATCGGGAAACTAACTCCGCGTTGTTATCTGTTTTGTCTTCTCCTCCTTCTTTCAGTTTTTTCTTTGCACCGTCTAAGGTATAACCTTTTTCTTTCACGAGATGATAAATCAACCTGAAATTCTCAATATCTTTCTTAGAATACAAGCGGTTGCCTTTTTGTGTTTTTCTTGGTTTTAGAATTTCAAATTCTGTTTCCCAGAAACGAATCAACGATGCAGCCACGTTAAACTGCTTCGCTACTTCACTAATCGTGAAATACATTTTCTCTATTTCTTTTTCTTTGTAAGGCATTTTCTTTAAATGTTGAATGTTTAATGATGAATGTTTAATGAGTGGATTCAAATGTTCTAAAATTCGAAGTTTTTACAATCGCTGTCAATAGTTTAATTAGCTCCTCTAAAGTGTTATCAAATTCATTCCAATCGTATTTTACTAATTCAGAGTGTTTTAATAATATTACCCAATAATTTGTTTCTCTCGCTTCTTTACTTGCAATACTCATTTTAGCTGCAAAGTCTTTTTTGGAATATCCTGCATCTGCTTCATGGATATTAGCTCCAATGCTTGTTGCAGCTCGTAAAAATTGTTTAGATAAAATGAATTCATTTTTCTCAATCAACATTTTATAGATATTTATGGCTTCAAATGATAACTGTAAACTTTTTTCTTTTACTATATTTTGTTTCATTCTTTACTATTAATCATTAAACATTAAACATTCAACATTCTCAATCAAACGCTTGATTACTTTGTTCAGCAATCTTCAGCATTTGGTCGTATTGTTCAGGTGTTAAATCATTAAAGAAATAATTCACTGGATCAATTTTAGTTCCGTTTTTCCACACTTCGTAATGACAGTGCGGACCGGTACTTTTTCCTGTACTCCCAACCAGTGCAATGGTTTGTCCGCGCTTTACTTTTTCACCTGCACGTACCAGTACTTTGCTGTTGTGTCCATATAGAGTTTCATACCCGTAGCCATGTTTTATAACCACCTTATTGCCATAACCATCACCTTGTGAGCCGGCAATTTCCACTACGCCATCACCGGTAGAATACACAGGAGTTCCTGTTTCAGCGGTAAAATCAAGGCCGGTATGCATTCTCGGTGTTTTATAAACCGGGTCAATACGATAACCGAAACCCGAAGCAATACGCTTTAAATCTTTGTTGGAAACAGGTTGTATTGCCGGAATACTTGCCAGCATAGCTTCTTTATTTTTTATCATCTTAGCCAGCTCATCGTATGATTTAGATTGAACATACGTACGTTTTTCTAAGCTTTCCAGTTTTGCCAGCGTATTGGTAATAATATTCGATTCTGATAAATTTTTCAGTTCAGCGTAAATCTTTGATTTATTGATTCCACCTTTCCTCAAATTATCAGGCAATGGTTCAGACTCAAAAATTACCCGATAAATATTATCATCGCGGTCGCTCATATCTTCTAAAACTTTTGACAAAGCACTGATACGTTTATCTAAAATCTCGTATTTTTCCTGCATCTGCTTCAACTCATTCTTTTTATTTTGCTCTTCTGGATTATCAAAGGCACTATAGCCTAAAACCATAGCTAAAAAGCCAAAAAAGAATGCAGACGTGAAAAAACCTAGTACACGCAAAATACGCTGACCAATACTGATTTTGTACTTCTCGTATTTTAATGTGTTAGGATTGTAATAATATTTTTCCTTTTGCATTTAGTTACAAGCTAAATTTATATTTTTGTTGTGTACATACAACCGTCATGTTGAACTTGTTTCAATATAGCAGACTGTAAGTACCACAAAGTTATACTTTTTTTGAATACAAAAAACTTACTTTAAATCAATGAGTTATAAAAGTGCAAAAGAAATTCGCCAGGCGTTTTTAGATTTTTTTAAAAGTAAAGGACATCAAATTGTGCCATCTGCACCTTTAGTTGTCAAAAACGATCCAACTTTATTGTTTATCAATTCCGGTATGGCACCATTTAAGGATTTCTTTTTAGGAATTGGAAAACCAAGTTCCCCTCGTATTGCTGATACTCAAAAATGCCTGCGTGTGTCAGGAAAGCACAACGATTTGGAAGAAGTTGGTGTAGATACTTATCACCATACCATGTTTGAAATGTTAGGGAACTGGTCGTTTGGTGATTACTTTAAAACTGAAGCCATTGCATGGAGTTGGGAATTGCTCACTGAAGTATTGAAACTCGACAAAGACAGATTATACGTGACCATTTTTGAAGGCAATGAAGCAGAAAATATTCCGAAAGATACAGAAGCCTACAACGAATGGAAAAAAGTGATTGCTGAAGACCGCATTTTATTAGGTAATAAGAAAGATAATTTTTGGGAAATGGGCGACACCGGACCTTGTGGCCCTTGTACCGAAATTCATGTGGATTGCCGACCCGATGAAGAACGAAAAGCAGTCGATGGTGCTACATTAGTAAATGCAGATCATCCGCAGGTGATTGAAATATGGAATAATGTATTTATTCAGTACAACAGAAAAAAAGATAATAGTTTAGAATTGCTGCCGGCAAAACATGTAGATACCGGGATGGGTTTTGAGCGTTTGGTGCGTGTGATACAGGGAAAATCATCCAACTATGATACCGATGTTTTTTCAGGAACTATAGAAGCGACTGAAAAATTAGTGAATAAAAAGTATGATAGAAGTGATAGCAAAGAAGCGATTGCTTTTCGTGTGTTGGCTGACCATATTCGTGCTGTATCCTTTACGATAGCTGACGGACAATTGCCATCTAACACCGGTGCAGGCTATGTGATTCGTAGAATCTTGCGACGTGCCGTGCGTTATTATTTTTCCTATCTGGACAGGAAAGAACCATTGTTGCATTTGTTAGTTCCGGTTTTAGCAAAACAATTTGAACATGTTTTTCCTGAATTAGAAAGCCAGGTAGAATTTGTGACAAAAGTAGTTTTGGAAGAAGAAAACTCTTTCTTAAAAACATTGGATAATGGGTTGAAACGATTAGATGTAATTATAAAAGAATCAGAAAAAACAATTAATGGAAAATCAGCTTTTGAATTGTTGGATACATTTGGCTTTCCAATTGATTTAACTAATTTGATTGCATCTGAGAAAGGCCTTACAGTTGACGAAAAAGGTTTTGAAGAAGAATTGCAAAAACAAAAAGAACGCAGCCGTG
>DAORIK010000037.1:15657-20853 GCA_035438465.1 Chitinophagales bacterium
GTTGACGAAAAAGGTTTTGAAGAAGAATTGCAAAAACAAAAAGAACGCAGCCGTGCCGCATCTGAACAGGATGTGGATGATTGGATTGTTTTGCAGGATGGCAAGTCTGTTTTTGTCGGTTACGATTCCTTGGAAGAAAAAGCAAAAGTTTTAAAGTACAGAAAGATAAAAGCAAAAGGCAAGGAACAATACCAAATTGTATTGAATAAAACACCGTTCTATGCAGAAAGCGGTGGACAGGTTGGTGATGTAGGTTTGTTAACGTTTCCGTCATTGCGAGCCAACGGCGAAGCAATCTGTTTGAACATTACTGATACGAAGAAAGAGAATGATTTGATTGTACATTTCGTAGATGAAATTCCGGCAGATTTGAATGGTGAAGTAATTGCAAGTGTAAACCATGAAACACGCCGTAAAACAACCATTCATCATTCAGCTACGCATTTATTACAAGCTGCCTTGCAGCAAGTTTTAGGAAAACACATTGCACAAAAGGGCTCTTTGAATAATTCTGAGTACTTACGTTTCGATTTTTCACATTTTGCAAAAATGACAAATGAAGAAATCGAAAAAGTAGAGAATTTAGTGAACGAAAAGATACGCCGGAATATTCCGGTAGTTATCAAAGAAATGTCAAAAGACGATGCGATGAAACTCGGCGCAATGGCTTTATTTGGTGAGAAGTATGGTGATGTGGTACGCGTGGTTATCATGGATGAAAAATATAGTATTGAGTTGTGCGGTGGTACACATGTCGGCTCCACCGGTGAACTGGGTTTGTTTAAAATAACTTCTGAAAGTGCTGTTGCTGCCGGTGTTCGCCGTGTCGAAGCCGTTTGCGGTGAGTTGGCATTGAAATATACCAATGAAGCAATAAAGCAATTAAATAATGTAAAAGATGCCTTTAAAGGTTCAAAAGATGTTTTAAAATCAATTGAACAGCTGCAAGAAGAAAATGCTACTCTGAAGAAAGAAATTGAAAAGTACCAGCATGAAAAAGTAGAAATTGTAAAACAACAATTACGCACAAAGGTCACTAACAGAAACGATGCCAATGTATTGTTTGAAAAAGTAGATGGTGTGAATGCAGATGGTTTGAAAAAAATTCAATTCGATTTAAAAAATGAATTTGATAATTTCTTCTTTGTTGCGACTACTGTTGTTAATGATAAACCATTATTATCTATCATTATTTCAGAAGATTTAGTGAAAGCAAAAAACTTACATGCAGGAAATTTAGTGAAAGAATTATCAAAAGCGATTAAAGGCGGTGGCGGAGGTCAGCCTTTTTATGCAACTGCCGGAGGAACGGATACCAATGGTATAGATACTGTTTTACGACAAGCAGAAGAGCTGTTTCTGGTGCAGACAAGCTAAAAATATGCAGATTTCATTAGGTAAACTCATTTGGATAGATGGAACGGCAGCGTTACTGTCAGCGTTATTTGTTCTTGTATTTAAATCCTTTCTTTCCGGATTTCTGAACTTACCGCTCCAGCTACTGATGCTAATGAGTGGTATTAGTTTTTTATATGCAGCATATTCTATTTCCTTGGCTCTCTTGAAAGAAAAGCCTGTTTACAGAATAAAAATTTTAATTACCGGGAATACAATTTGGTCACTAGTATGTTTGATTTTTATTGTTGTGCAGTTCAACACTATAAACGTTTTTGGTATTATATATTTATTGTGTGAAAGCATTTTTGTTGCAGCATTAGCCTGGTTTGAATTCAAACAACTAAAGCTTATAAAATAAAAAGCTGCCTTGCGGCAGCCCTTTCTGAATGTTATGTAAACCAAATAAATAAAAAACCAAATAAATTTTTAGTAATAAGTATATGTAGTTACTGTTTCTTCTTTATTATTTCTTGTCGTTTTATTAATTACACGTTGTTGTGCATCTAATTCATACAAATAATCAGTTGTTTTTCCGTTTTCTGTTACGGATTTTACCAAATCTTCAGAACTGTTGCCTAAAAACTCTCTGCCAAAATTAATATTACCGATGCTGGTTGGTTTACCGGTAAGGTATTGGAAAGTAGTTATATAAGAGAATTCAGCGCCACCGTAAGAATAACCTTTGCTGATTATTTGTACAACATTTTTATTATCATATACCAATTGGTCAATACGATTATAATCCGTCATTGAATAATTTTCTTCGGTTATAAAACCCCTGCTGTCATAGGTATAAGATTTTGACTGGCAATAAGAAGCAGCACCGGTATAGAATCCGTCTTTATTTAATTTTAATATGCCCGGATTAGAAGTGCAGTTTTGCTTGACAGCACCATTTGGCAATGCCTGTTCCTGCTCATATCTGGGTTCATTGCTTCTGTACTCATAAACGGTCCCGTTTGAGTAAGTGTACTCATAATAGTATGATGTACCGTTTGTTGATGAAAATACTATTTTAGATAACCTGTTTTGGCTGTCATAATAATACGTTTCAACATTATTTCCTTCTGTTTTGGTCTTAACACGCGCATCGGAAGGCGATGGCAATACTGAATTAGTAATAAGACTCTCTTTTTTGCAGCTTACTAAAGTAACAGATGCTATTACCGTTAGTAATAAAAGTTTACTTTTTAACATAAAAACCCACTATAAAATATAAAAAAATAAAAATCCCCACGTCAAATATAGCAAAAAATGTGGATAAGTGCAGTATTTTCATTTATTATGTTGATAAAAATTAAATTATATAATTTATTCTTTGATTTTCAGATAGTTACATTTTTAGAAATAACACATTTTAACATTTAGTTTATAAGTTTAAAAGCCAAAAATGTATCTTTACAGCCAATTATACACATGCTGGCATCTGATAAATATGAAATAGTAATTGGTTTAGAAGTACACACACAACTTAATACAAAGACCAAGATTTTTGCAAGCGATGAGGCTGATTTCGGGGCAGCACCTAATACTCATATAAGCCCGATTACTTTGGGTTTGCCTGGTGTTTTGCCTAAACTAAATAAAGAAGTACTCGGCAAAGCCATTAAATTAGGTATAGCCTTAAACTGTAATATTACCGAAGAGAATCATTTTGCACGCAAGAACTATTTTTATGCAGATTTGCCAAAAGGATATCAGATTTCACAGGATAAAAAACCAATATGTACAGGAGGTTTTGTAGAAATAAACGTAAATGGCGAACAAAAGAATATTGCATTGACTCGTATTCATATGGAAGAAGATGCAGGTAAAAACAACCATGAGCTGAATCCTGAATTCTCGTTAATAGATTTGAACCGCGCAGGGGTTCCATTATTGGAGATAGTCTCTGAACCGGATATTCGCAGCAGCGATGAAGCCTATGCATATGTTAGTGAACTCAGAAAATTAGTCCGCTATCTGGATATCTGTGATGGTAATATGGAAGAGGGCTCTATGCGTTGCGATGCCAATGTTTCTGTGCGATTAAAAGGAGAAACCACTTATAGAAATCGGGTGGAAGTAAAGAACATGAATTCAATTCGAAATGTAAAACGTGCAATCGATATTGAAGTAAAACGACAAATTGATATTTACGAAAGTGGGGGAACAATAGATCAGGAAACACGCAGTTTTAATCAGGCAGATGGAACGAGTTTCCCGTTGCGTAGTAAAGAAAACGCGCATGATTATCGATATTTTCCGGAACCGGATTTGCCTCCGGTGGTAATTACACAGCAAACGATTGACGAAATTAAAGCTGTAATGCCTCAGTTGCCAAAAGAACTGCAGCATAAGTTTTCAACGGAATATAAATTATCTGCTTATGATGCACAGGTTTTAACGGATGAAAAAGAAACAGCATTATATTTCCTGGATCTGATAAAGTATACGTCTAATTATAAATCAGCTGCTAATTGGCTAAATAACGAAATAAAATCATTTTTAAACGAAAACAATATACCGTTTGCTGAGTTTACTATTAAACCATCTCAGATAGCTGAAATTATTAAATTAATGGATGACAATATCATCAGTTCATCAGGAGCAAAAACTATTTTTAAATCGATGACGGATGGCAACAATGACTCTGCTATAGCGATTGCAGAAGCATTAAATCTGATTCAATCTTCTGATACAGATGAACTCAGCAATTGGATACAGCAAGTACTGGCAAAGTATCCCGACAAAGTAAAAGAATATAAGAATGGCAAAAAAGGGAATCTTAATTTATTTATGGGCGAAGTGATGAAGTTATCACGTGGCTCTGCTGACCCGAAAAAAACAACCAAATTATTAGAAGACATCTTAGTATAGAATCGTTATGAAACAATCTTATTGCAAATTATTTCCGCTTCTTATTTCCATATTTATACTTGTTTCCTGCAAACAGTTCAATAGTTATAAAATTACGGCAACTGTAAAAAATGCAGATGGAGTAAAAGTATATTTAGAAGACATGGCGGAAGATTCACCTTTAGTTATTGACACTATAACAGTTCAAAATTCAAAATTTGAAATAAAAAACTATTCGTCAGATGGAATTTATCGTTTACGTTTCGGTGACAATCAGAATAATTCCATCTTCTTATACATTGAGAAAAATGACAAGATACATATCGATGCAGATTTGAATAATTTGAATACGTATAAAGTGGAAGGCAGTAAAGGTTCATCTGAAATATTGCGTTTAAGTACTGAAGCCAAAAAACGTTTCGCCGAATTAGACAGTGCCCGAAGCCATTATAAAAATGCAATACCTAAAGAAAAAGATTCTCTCCAGATAGTTTTTAACAGACATAAATCAGACTATGCAATCTTTATAAAAGATTTTATCGATCAAGAGCCTATAAATGATGTAGCCTGTTTTGCCTTAAATTATTTTGGTCCCTTAATGCGAGACGAATTTCCTTATGTAGTGGACAAAGTTGATAAATTACATACGTTATCTCCAAAGTCAAAGCTAATTGCTAAATGGTATAAAGAAACTCAGGGATACCGCGATGCCATTATGGAAACTACAGAAAGCGGAGTCGCATTGAATACAAAGGCATCAAA
Organism: Chitinophagales bacterium; assembly: GCA_035438465.1. Lineage (GTDB taxonomy): Bacteria > Bacteroidota > Bacteroidia > Chitinophagales > JADIYW01 > JADJSS01. The sequence continues at coordinate 20,656 of DAORIK010000037.1, forward strand.
CATTATTTTACAAAATCCGAATGGTGATACAATTCAGTTAAAGAATCTAGAAGGCAATTATGTATTGGTTGATTTCTGGGCATCGTGGTGCCAGCCATGCAGAATAGAAAATCCGAATGTAGTGGCACTATATAAAAAGTATCATGCTCAGGGATTTGAAATCTTTTCCGTGTCTTTGGATTCCAATAAAGACCAGTG
>DAORIK010000038.1:0-20639 GCA_035438465.1 Chitinophagales bacterium
TTCTGGAATTGCCAAAGACCAGCTCACATAGTAATAAGCTAAAATATGGTAGCCTGAAAAAGTCTTGTCTTTTATTGAGTTAATTCGATAATTATCTTTGTCAGGTCTATAGCCTTGAGTTCCTTGCATTGCAATTTCAATTGCAATTTTCTTAATTTCCTCTTGTGGCATTGCATCAAAAAACTGCAAGGCATCAACCATAAACATGGCGACAGCCATGTTTATACCTATTTGCTCTTGCGATTTTTGAAATTTATCCATTTCCCTTTGTTTGTAAGGGTCTTTGGACTCTAAATCATAAGGATCTTTTTCTATTGAAGATAGAAGGTTGTCTATATCTGTCCTTTTGGTTCTATACTCATGTTCATTTACGAGTTCAAAGTTCTTGTCAAGTTTTAAGTCTTCAGCCCAGTGCAAAACCAATTCATATTCTTCAGCAGGTTCTTTGTCATCTTTGTATTGAAGATACTCCTCATGAAAATCTGTTGCAAGTTTCAATTCTATTGGTGTAGCATTAAAGTCTTTGATAAAATCAAAGCCAAACAATTCTTTAAACTGAATGGCATTTACCAAATTATAAACCTTGCTTTTGGAAATGATATCCTTTGGAGAGAGTTCAACAATCTTTTTGTCAGTTACCGCCTTTAGACCTTCTTGCAACATATTGTAGAGAGATATGAATTGAAAAGGCCTAAGTTCTGCGAATTCATTATATAGGAAATCCTCAATAAACAAGTCAATCGGAGTATTGAATATTTGACGGTTCATGCCTTCAAATAGGTTAGAACAATAATCAGAAATTGACTTTTCAGAAATTCCCATTTTGTTAAATTTCTTGATTGTCGTTTCAAGTCCTTTAATGAATTCTGTTTTATGATTCTGAGTAGAAATAAATAATTGGTTTAACTCACCTTTTCTTGCTTCAATAACAAAATCTAAATGCACCAATTCATGCATAATCAAATGTTCAACCGCTGGGTAACTTGGTTTGTATTTTACAATGTGAGTTTCTCTGTCATAGTTTTCGGCAAACTCAAATTTTGCTGCAGTTGGTATTTCTTCATCTTGAATTATGTCAATTTTTCTGTCACCATCAAATTCAAGTTTATGTCTGTATTCCCTAAATATTTTTTTGCCAGTATCAGTTGCAATTATTTTTTTAGAAATCTCGAAAGCTTGTCTTACTGAGTTCTGATATAACACATCTTTACTCTTATTCAGTTTAATTGCTTGAATAGTGCTGTAAAAAGCAGACTGAAAGTCTGCTTCCATTTCAGCAATCATTCCCAATGCAAAATGAGTATTTGCATATTTGTCGTTAATCTTTAATGCTTCATAAAAATATTTTTTAGCCTCTTCCAATTTACCTTGTTGCATAAGGTTTGCACCAATGTTGTTTATGGAGATATTGTCCTTTGGATTTGCAATTAGTGCTTGGTCATAATATTTCATAGCAGTTGGAACATCATCTTTGAACTTAGCAAAAATGTTTCCCATCATAAGCAATGCCCATCCATTTTTTGAGTCCCAACGTAATGCATCAATTAAGCAATTGATTGCTTCTTCTTGATCGCCTTCATCTGAAAGTATTTGTCCCATAATTCGGTGATATTCCGAAATAGCAGGATTCTTCTCGATTAGTTTTTTAAGAATAGGTTTTGCATCAGCATATTTACCTTTCTCACAAAATGCAATAACCTTTTGGTAGTCTAAATCTTGAGCTAAAATTGTAGGTGTGTCAATCTCAATACTAACAAAGTCATTGTCTATTGTTACTTTAGGTTTGTACGGTCCGTAAGTATAAAATTCTTGAATAGCATTGAGCAATGATTGCTGGTCGCCTTGAATAACCGATGGAAATATCGTGTAAAGAAAGTTGTCTATTTTATGAATGATTTGCATCTAAATTAATTCTTGATTTTGGTTAATGCTTTTTTTATTCCTTGAGTCGCCAAAGGGTCATTGTCAACCGCTTCAATTACTTTGTCGCAAAGCCATAAAGAAATATACTCTTCCTCTGATGAGTTAAAGAATTTGGCAAGTTTTACAACTTGGTCTCTGTTTAAATTCCTTTCACCTCTTTCAGCCTTACTCATTAATGCAGTGTCAACTTCGATATGAGCAGCAACTTGTCTGAGTAGCAGGTTTTGCTTCTCTCTCGTTTCTCTAATTTTCTGTCCTAGGTAACTCACGTTTCTGTATTTTGACTTGTCAAGAAATGTCAAATGTAATAATTATTTTCTAAATGTCAGTCATTGCGGTTGGAAAATTTTAGCTATTTTGGTTTTGCGAAGGGTCGGCTTGTGTGTCGGGCAAAACCAAATGTGTTAAAATGTGCGGATGGCTTTTTAGTCGTCTGTTTGTCGTTACACTGTCGTCTTTTAGGGTTGCTTGTATCTAGTTTATACCCGCATAAAGGCTCACATATCTGCCTATCTGTTAGTTGTATATGCGCGACTCTGTAGTATTTATTTATCCAAATATAATATATTTTGGAAAGAATTGAATGGAGTTTCTATAAGAAGTCAGCATCAAAATGCAAGGGCAATAAATCTTTAATGGTCTTGAAAATATACACCGCACCGCTTTCACCCGTTAAAATAATTTCAATATGCTGATGGTGCTTGTTTTCCGCTTCAAAAATAGTTTGCCTGCAAATACCGCAAGGCGCAGCAGGAGACAAGACAGGATTGTGCGCGGATTTTGCGGTAATTGCCATCGCTTTTATTTTCTCGTGTGAGGCTAAGGAGGCAGCGGCACTCAACGCAGTACGCTCTGCACAAAATCCAATCGGATAGGATGCATTTTCCTGATTGCTGCCCAAAATAATTTGTCCGTTATTCAGTAACAATGCCGCACCCACCTTAAAATTAGAGTAAGGTGCATAACTGTCATTAGTTGCCTGTTTAGCTTTCGCTACTAAATCTTTATATACTTCCGGAAGCTCCTCTACAGAGTCGTAAGCAGTATAATTTGCAGTAAAAGTTAATTGTTTCATGTGCATTTCATTTTAAAGGCATATTCAGTAAGATCCTGAAACAATCCCAATATATATCGGGACAGGATGACTACAAGTTGAATTTTCCTTCATCCAGTAATATTTTCAATTTCAATAATGCCACTAAAGACATGGCATCTTGTATTTCTCCGTTCATAGCCATTTCAAAAGCGGACGTCAAAGATAGTTTTTTTATCTGTAATTGTTCCGTGTCGTCCGGTGTAGCTTCAGTAACAGTTAAATCCTGCGCTACAAACAAAATTGCCTGTTCATTGGTGACAGAATTAGATGTATTGGTTAACGCAATCTGTGTCCATTTGTTCGCCAACAATCCAACCTCTTCTTTCAATTCCCGCTTTGCAGACTCAAGAATATCATCTTGGAGTAATCCACCACCTTCCGGAATTTCCCAACTGTACGCATCTAAGGGGTAACGGTACTGACCAACTAAATAAGTATTGCCATTTTCATCAATCGGTACAATTCCTATCGCATAGTTTTTAAAATGCGCTTTACCATAGATGCCTTTTGTTCCGCCGGGTGTTATCACTTCTTCATGCGTAAGTGTTATCCATTTATTGTCGTACACTACAGCTTTTGATAATGTTGTCCATGGGTTTTTCGTTGTGTCCATATTTAAAGATAAAAAATTTTAGAATAATTGATTCATAGATTTTTTTTGGTAAGTTTGAACAGTGATATGAAGAATATATTTATCTCTTTTATGCTGGTGTCGTTTTTTCTTATTTCCTGTAAGAAAAATGAAACAGAACCTCCTGTGGTAACTATTCTTTCTCCTGCAGTAAACGATTCTTTTTATGTAGCAGATTCAGTAAAAGTTAGTTTTACGGTTAGCGATAAAAATCTGAGTGCTTACAAGATTATTATTTTTAATTTTTATACCCGGACGATTTTATTTAAAGAAGAAACCGCACCAACAACAAACGATGTTTCAATTGAAAAACGAGTATTTATTAATACAGATGCAGATACAAGTGCCTATATAAATGTACTGGGAATTGATAAGAACGGCAATACGGGAAGTGCAGGCGTTTTATTTAAACTGAAGAAATAAAATTAATCTTCCATTAATTTTTCTACTACTTGTTTTACACCCACACTCGCTTTTTCTGTAATGTATTCTACATTTTGCATATTCGAAATCGTCGGTTTATTCGGGTCGATAACATATTTCGGTACGGTAAAATCGGTATAATGCACCAAGCCTGCTGCGGGATATACCACTAACGAAGTCCCAATCACAATAAAAATATCTGCCTTGGCTGCAATACTTCCCGCAACTTCTATCATGGGTACTTGTTCGCCAAACCAAACAATATGCGGTCGGAGCTGTGCACCTTTTTCACATTTATCACCGATGAGTAAGTCTTTCTCCCACGTATAAATTAAATGTTCATCTAAGGTGCTGCGAACTTTTAATAATTCGCCGTGCAGATGCAATACCTTTGTAGAACCGGCACGTTCATGCAAGTCATCTACATTTTGTGTGATGATGTGCACATTGTATTTTTCTTCCAGCGTAACTAATAATTTATGTGCATCGTTTGGTTCGCATTGCAATAGCTGCCGTCTGCGTTGATTATAAAAATCTAAAACGAGTTCTTTGTTTCGCTGCCAGGCATCAAAGGTGGCTACATCTTCTATGCGGTGATTTTCCCATAGCCCGTCACTGTCGCGAAATGTCTTGATACCACTTTCCGCGCTGATGCCTGCGCCGGTAAGTACTACTATATTTTTTTTATCCGGCATATTTATTTTTCAATTAATTTAAATGCTTCTCCAAGATTTGCAATTATGTCAGATGCTATCAAACTTTCCATGCTTTCATTTTTCAGCGCGATATCCCCGGCTAAACCATGAATGAATACGCCTGCTATTGCACTGTCTATAGGTGAATATTTCTGTGCCAGGAGTCCGGTAATGATACCTGTCAGTACATCGCCGCTGCCGGCAGTTGCCATGCCTGCATTGCCGGTAGAGTTAAAATAAACAGTACCGTCAATATTGCTGATGCTGCTGTGTGCTCCTTTTAAAACAACAATAACTTTGTATGTTTTGGAAAAATTTTGCTGCAGTTCCAGTCGTTCAAAATCAGTTGACCATTTTCCTGCAATTCTTTCAAACTCTTTTGGGTGAGGTGTTAAGATAGAATTTTCAGGAAGCAGTTTTAATAAACTTTTTTTCTTTGCCAGAATATTCAAGGCATCGGCATCTGCAATAATCGGCTGTTTGCAATTCTTTAAAAATAGTTCAACTGCTTCTGTGGTGGCAATATGTGTTCCGATTCCGGGACCAATGGATATGGCATCATAATTTTTATCAGAAGAAACAGATGTTATATGCTTTTCATTTTTATCGATGATGCACATAGCTTCCGGAAAAGCAGTCTGCATAATTTCATAACCGCATCCGGGCAAATGTACACTTACTAAACCGCTTCCGGAACGCAAACAGGCTCTCGCAGATAACACCGCGGCGCCCATCTTGCCATAGCTTCCTGCAATAATAAGTGCATGTCCGTATGTGCCTTTGTGTGAATATTTTTTTCTTTTACGTATTCTTTTATGAATAGCATCTAAAGTGAGATAGTACAAATCTGTTTTTGTTTTTTGTATTGCAGCCGGATGCAATTTAATATCTGTAATCGTGAACTCATTCAGATAGTTGCCATTTTCAGGTAATAAGAACGATAGTTTTGGAAACTGAAATGTATACACTTTACTTGCTTTTAATATAATTCCGCCGGAATGTTTATCCGCAAACATGCCGCTTGGGATGTCAATGGCAACTACATTTCTGAAATTAAGTGAATTTATTTTTTCAATGATTTTATATTGCAGTGTAGTTGTTTTTATTTCAGTATTTAATCCTGTACCGAAGATGGCATCTATTAAAATGGTATGTAGTGGTATGTTGTTTAAAAAATCAGTGTTGTTGATATAATGTATTTGCTTTTTGTACTTAGCTGATAAACGCTTCAGATTCTTTGAAAAATCAGGAGAATATTTTTCTGCATGAAAAATATAGACTTTAACTTTGTGATTTTTATTTAAGAGTATTCTGGCAACAGCTAATCCATCACCGCCGTTGTTGCCATTCCCGCAGATAATAAGTTTTGGAGTGGATTTATCAGGAAAATCTTTTAAAAATTGTTTTAGGAATGCATTTGCTGCTCTTTCCATTAGTTTAATTGAACTTACAGGTTCATGCTCAATAGTGTATTGGTCAATTGCTTTTATCTGAGTCGATGTGAAAATCTTTATCATTTTGAAATTCTTTTTATAGAATGCAAATGATGAGAATACAGTTGTGTTTCTTCATTAAAAATTCCGGATGCATCTAACTTATCAATTCTTACGTTTCCGGAAGCATGTATTATTTTAAGGCTGTTATTTTTCCGAATAACTATACCAACGTGTATTACTTTGCCTTCAGCGTTACTGAAAAAAGCAAGGTCATTTGTGGCAGCATCTGCAAAACTGATTTTTTTTCCCTGTGATTGTTGCTGATATGCATCACGCTTCAGTTTTATATCATGTAAACGAAATACTATTTGTGTAAAACCTGAGCAATCAATTCCCATAAAAGTTCGCCCGCCCCATAAATACGGGGTTTGTAAAAATAATTTCGCTGTTTGTAAAAGTGTTCTTTTATTTCCCGGCACCTCAAAATCAACAAAACTGCCTGCCGGAAAAATTAGATGTTGTTTCTTAAGAAACACTGATGAGATTACCTTTGAGTTTTTGCCTTTTGGTTTTTCGCTTTTACTTATTTCCCATTGTTTATTGTCTATCCAGCCTTCGTACTTGTCGTGATGTAATTTTATTTTACTCCATTTTTCCTGTTTTTCCATTATTTCAAATGTCTCTCCAAATAAAATCTGATTTACCATCTCGGATCTGTCAGATGGTTCTTTTCGCATGGGTATAACAGATAAAAAAGCACTTCCTTTCATAATCAAATATCTTAATTTCTGTTTGAAAACGGTTTATTTATTGAAAAAGACTTGCCTTATATCAAGAAAAGCCGTTTAAAATTACTTTTTTTTTGTTTACTATTGACAAATCTCTGCAAGTTGTTTAATATTGCATCGAACATAAACCCCATGTCTCATGTATTTTTCATATCGCTCATTGCGAAGACTCTTTCGGTCTTCTAACAGAGTCGTGTATATTACATTGTTGTTTTGTGCTTTTAATTTAGCATCAACAACACAAGTGTACGCGCAACTTTCCGCTAATTTTACGATGAGTAAAACAAGCGGTTGCTCGCCTTTATTTGTTACACTAACGAATACTTCTACCGGTAATCAGGATAGTTGTTTTTGGGATTTAGGAATAAACGGGAATACATCGGATGAATGCAACCCGAGTGCAATTTTCAATCAGCCGGGTACATATAATATTAAACTCACCATTTATAAAGGAAATCAAACCTCTACCGTAACTAAATCAATTACTGTTTTTAAAGATCCGGTTTCAAAATTCGACGCGCTGCCAAGAACAGGCTGTGTTCCGTTTAATGTGCAGTTTAATGATCAGTCAGTGATTGGGGATGCACCAATTACAAACTGGCTTTGGGATATGGGTGACGGTAGAACGGAAACAACTCAAAATCCTTTACATACTTATACATTTAGCGGTGACCTTACTGTTTCTTTAATTGTAACAGATGGTAATGGTTGTAAAAATACCTTAACAGTACCCAATTTTATTAAGAAAGCAACTAAACCGGTTGTTGATTTTACTATCAATAAAACACTAACATGTTTGATTCCATTTAATGCAAACTTTCAAAGTATCGTTACTGCATCTACACCTGTAACATATAAATGGAATTTTGGAACAGGAGATACTTCCACCGTTGCAAATCCTGCATATGTTTATAATAGTCAGGGAAACTATAATGTATCACTTACCGTAAAGGATCAGAATAATTGTGTTACAACCAAAACAATTCCAAATGCAATAAGCATACAGAAATTTAAAGTGAATGTTACAGTTCCTTCTCCGCTTTGCACAAATGTAAGTACAATTCCTTTAGTTACTTCTTCATATTCACCTGTATTCTGTAATTGGGATTTTGGTGATGGTAATACATCAACTAATACAATTCCGACAATATCTTATGCAAATCCGGGAAGTTATCTATTAAAATTTAAGGCTACAAATCCTGAAGGATGCAGAGATTCAATGTCTCAGAACATTCAGGTTAATTTGTCTCCAACAGCAGCATTTTCTGCCGATCAGTTAAAATCATGTGTGCCGTTTACGGTAAACTTTACAAATTCATCTCAAAACGGAAGCACTTATAAATGGATCATAGATGGACCGAATGGATTTTATTATACATCCACGAATGCGGCACCATCCGTTGCACTTACAAGTAATGGTTCTTACAATGTAAGACTTACCGTAACATCGGCGAATGGATGTGAGAATGTGTTATACATACCGCAATATATCTGGATTGGACCGGATCAGATAAATGCTAACTCCGATAAAACAGAAGGATGCGAAGATTTGAAAGTAAAATTCAATGCCAATCTGACTCATAACTGGACACCGATAGATGTAGTTTGGGATTTTGGGGATGGTACTACCGGAACAGGTGAAGCTCCCGTGCATGTTTATACTAACCCCGGAGATTATTATGTTAAAGTAAAAGCTATATATGGAGCACCATGTGATACCTTATTTGACAATATAGGACCAATACATGTTGGTACAGTCTACCCTTTTTCAGGAACGTTTGATTATGATAAAGTATGTGTGAGAAAAGAAATGGTAACGTATACAGCAACAGGAGGTATCCCAACTACTCAGTTTATATGGCTGTTTGGGGATGGTACCGGTGAAGGAAGAAATACTACACATATATATCAGGAACCATCCCAACCAAGGTCTTATCCGGTAAAATTAATTGCGATTAATAATACTTGCAGAGATACGATAGATATAAAAGATATTTTTGTTGCCTATCCGAGATGTAATTTTGATTACGCTTCTAAATGTAACAGCCAGACAGTTGATTTTACAAATATATCGAAAGGACATACATCTGCCACCTGGGATTTTGGTGATGGCACTACATCAACTTCTATGTCGAAATATTTATCACACACTTATCCGCCAAATTTGATACAGGTTACAGCTTCATTGGTTGTTTATAATGATTCAACAGGCTGTTCAGATACCATGGTGAAAGTGATAAAATTTTCCAATATCGATTCTTTTAAATTTAATGTTACCAAACACATAGGATGTGCACCGCTAAAGACAGTCTTAACGGCAGTTACAGATACTAATATCGTGGCTTACCTCTGGGATCTTGGTGGTGGCTTTGTTTTCGGGAATAATTATAATGCAACGTATCCGAATGAAGGAAAATTTGTAGTGAAGATGTATGTAAAATACAGAAATGGCTGTATCATGGAATCTACACAAAAAGATACTATCACGGTATTAAAAGCGCATGCTAATTTTAATTATGATAAGGCAAGCGGATGTATTCCGGCGCTCTTTAATTTAAAGGATTCCAGTTATTCCAAGTATTCACCTATTAACTCTATAAAATGGCAGTTTGATGATAATTCAACCTCAACAGCAAGTAATGTAACGCATACGTATAATGCAATTGGTTCTTTTCCGGTAAAATTACAAGTGCAGAATGAATTTGGATGTAAAGATTCTATTACAAAGAATGTAAATGTATCAACCGTAAAAGCAGATTTTGATATAAATGTTAATGATGTTTGTAGCGGCAAACCAATTACATTCATTAATAAATCATCTGCGAATGCCACAAGTTATTTATGGGATTTCGGAGATGGTACAACATCAACGGATACCACTCCGGTTCATCATTATTCTAAAGAAGCAAATTATACGGTTTCACTTAAAGTAACCGATGGATTTGGATGTGAGCATATTTTAGTTAAACCAAATCTTGTTCGCATAAAAAACATTCATGTCAATTTTACCGCAAATCAAACATTTAAAACCTGTCCTGATTTAATTACCGATTTCCAACTGCAGGCTCCTTCTAATTTGCAGCTAAAAAATATCATGTGGGATTTTGGAAATGGAAATACAAGTAATGATAACAATGCAACACCGCAAGGTGTGTACACAAGATCTGATTCTTTCGATGTAAAATTAGTAGTAATTGATACCAATAATTGTACAGATACAGTCATCAAACCTAACTATATCATTGTAGCAGGTCCACATGGCGATTTTTCTTTCATGCCCGATTTTGGTTGTGCACCGTTTAATGTAACATTTACGGCACAGTTTAAAAATACGACTACAACTATCTGGGATTTTGGAAACGGAGACACAAAATTAGACAGAACACTCGCTACCCAAACTACTTATGCGTATAAGAGAGAAGGAGAATACACACCAACATTAGTCTTAAAAGACGACTTTGGTTGTACGGTAAATATTGTTTCTAAAAAGAAAATAAATGTCGCCCGTTTGCAACCCTTCTTTGGAGTGGACAAAACAAATGTATGTGACGGAACAGGAAAAGTACTAATTAATGATTCAGTTTATACTTCACCTAATTCACCGATAAAAGAATTTTTCTGGTCATTCACAGATTCTACTAAAAAAGTAACAAAAGGTGTTGGCGATACATTTATTCCCGTAGGTGCAGGTACCTATATGGTTAAATTTTACGCAGAAAATACATTTGGTTGTATTGCAAAAGATAGTGTAAAAGTAGGTGTTTATACCAGACCGGTAATAACTTCTGTAACAGATAAAGTAATTTGCAAAGGAGAACAGATACCGTTGGAAGTTGTGGGAAATCCCGACCATGTAGAATGGACACCGACAGCATTTTTAAATTCACCAAGCGGACAAAACGTATTGGCAAAACCGGATTCAACAATACAATATATCATCAAAGCATACAACTACCCCCAATGTCCGGTGTATGATACAGTAGATGTTACGGTTAGAACAAAAGTAAATGCAAGAGTATATCCTGATACAAATTTGTGTATTGGTGACACAGTACAGCTGCATGCTATTGCGGATAATACATCCTTAAACATTACTAAAATAAAATGGCAGGCGTCGCCAACTATTTCTGATGTTAATGACATGAATCCGCTTGCCTATCCGACAACAAATACCACTTACTATGCAATTGTAGAAAATGGTAAATGCCTGACACAGAAACTTCCTGTTACAATAAACGTAAAACCACTGCCTACCGTAAAAGCAGGTGCAGATCATATTATTATCAGAGGGCAGGAAGTGCAGATAGATGCTACTTCACCGAATACAGTACAATATGTCTGGAGTCCTGATTATAAACTATCCTGTACACAATGCCAGACATCTATGGCTTCTCCGGAAGTGGATACCACGTATTGGGTGACTGCTATCAATGAATTCGGTTGCAAGGCAACGGATAAGTTATTGATACAGGTAATTGAAGATTGTGCAGGTAAAATGGTGTATGTCCCAAATACTTTTACGCCAAACGGTGATGGACAAAACGATATCATAAAAGTATTTGGACCTGGTGTATCTTCTGTTAAAGAAGTGAGAATATTTAATCGCTGGGGACAAATGGTATTCGAAACCAACGACCCTGAAAACATTGGCTGGGATGGTACATTTAAAGGACAAGAACTAAACCCCGGTGTGTTTGTGTATTACATGGATGTGGAGTGTATAAACGGAGAAAGAACGATTAAAAAAGGTGATATTACCTTATTAAGATAAACAGTATTGAAACCCTTTGAAACATAAATTTTAGAACCCAAATCTTTGAACAATGAAAACTTTTTTAACAGGCATACTCATCCTGCTGATGGGATGGAAGTCGCAGGCACAGGATATTAATTCTTCACAATTTTATTCCGTGCCATCCAATTTGAATCCTGCGTTCACCGGATTTTTCAATAATGATTTTTTTGTGGCGGCCACTTATAAGAATCAGTGGAGCAGTGTTTCCGTACCTTATCAAACAGTGGGTGCAACAGCACAGCTTTCTCTATTAAAAAATAAAAGACCCAATTCTATTATTGGTGTGGGCATAGATGTTGTTCACGACCGAGCCGGTTCTACTAATTTTAATACAAGTGCGTTTAATCTCAGTTTTTCATATTTGCAGGTATTGGATAAAAGAAGAAACCACATTATTGGTGTTGGTTTTCAAAACGGACTGGTGTTGAGAAGATTTGATTTAAGCAAATCTACATTCGGGAATCAGTTCAACGGATACAACGGATTTGATCAGTCATTAAATTCCGGCGAAAACGGATTAAGTACCAAGCAAATCGATTATGGTTTAGCTATCGGCGGTGTCTATTCCTTTTCACCAAAAGAACATTATAATTTGTATGTAAGTGTATCCGGTTTTAATATCGTAAGACCTAATGTCTCTTTTTTTGAAGGTCAGGAAAACCGTTTATACACACGATTTGCAGCATTAGTAGGAGGTGAGGTAAGATTAAAGGGAACCTGGTCTATGCAGCCATCCGCTTTATTTCAAAAACAGGGACCCAATATGGAAATTATGTTTGGTAGTTTTGCCCGCTACGGTTTGGTTAAAAGCAGACAGGAAAGATTAGGTATTAGTTTTGGTATGTGGTACCGCTATATGGATGCTATTATTCCTGCGGTAAAAATGGAATACAAAGGATTAAACGTAACCGTCAATTATGACATCAATATATCTAAACTAACCAAAGTAAGCAGATTTAACGGAACGGGAGAAATTTCTATTTCTTATTCCGGATTATTTTTTAAAGACCATAAAAAAGCAGTAAAACCAATATTTTGCCCAACAATGTCATTCTAAAATTAACCATCCGGTTAAAAAGATACTGTTGCATTCTGTTTAGAATGTTACAGTAATACTTCTGCCGGATGTAACAGTAAACCCATCATTTTTTTATTGGGGCCAGATGGGCTATGTTCAAAGTACCGGGTTGCACTTCACGTGTCAACCCGGTTTATTTTTATGAATCGAAGGAAGTGTAATAAAATGAAGTGTAATAAAATAAATTATTAGATATCGACGTTAGCTTTCCTGAAATAAGAATCATTCTCCAGTAAAAAAGATTCCATTTTTGAGTAAACGGTTTGCTTTAATGCTTCCAGCTGCTCTGGCAGCATGCCTTTTGTATTAACCGGTGGTAAATGGGTGATTTCCATGGTACCCGGTTGAACCAATAAAGTATCTACTTTATTTATATGCCTGATGTTGGATAGTACTACCGGCAAAACAGGTACTTGTGCATCAATAGCTAATTCAAAAGCTCCATCAAAAAAAGGAATTAATGGATTTTTGGTACGGTTGCGTGTCCCTTCCGGAAAAATCAATACGGAAATACCTTGCTTTAATTCACTCAGCATTCTTACTTTGCTTGCATGTCTTGCTTCTTTGCTGCTTCTGTCAACCGGCAAACACATCAAACTGAATAGTTGTCCTAATCCCGGTATTAAGGTCAGTTCTCTCTTTACCAACGGTTTGGCAGGTACACGTTGTCCGTAGGCAGTCGCCATCATGTCGGCAGCATTTACATGATTTACAACAACAACATAAGTCTGTTCTTTGTCAATATTTTCAAGTCCTTTTATCTTATAACGCATGCCTACTACTACCGACCATAAAAAAATAGCGATTCGGTTGATGATATACACACCATGAATTTGTTTGGTGTAAGGAACTAATTTTAGCAGTAAATAGCCGATTGCCATTGGTATGGTCAGTAGCATAAAGCTCACTACTGTCCAGATACTGTAAAAAAACTTTAATACCTTCAACATTTAATTTATAATTAACGTCAATAAAATTTGATTGTTTAAGATAATTATCCTTGTTTCGCTATTTTTGTACACACTAAAATTATGCATAAAATTGTAAATCATACATCTTAATTCGCAAATCACTCATGAAGGTATTAAAATTTGGAGGCACATCCGTCGGTTCTAACGAAAATATTAAACGTATTATTGGTATTGTGCGTAAGGAAAAAGAGCAGGGAATAGAGGTTGTTTTAGTTTGTTCAGCATTCAGTAAAGTAACCGATCAATTAATTAATGCCGGAAGACTTGCAGAGAAAAAAGACAATAACACCTATCTTGAAATATTTGAAAGCTTTAAAGAAAGACATCGTTTAGCCATTGAAGAACTCATTACTGATTTGGAAGTAAAAAAAGTAATGCTTGAAGAATTCTTTGAAAGTATGGACCGTGTGGAAGATATTTTAAAAGGTATTAATATGCTGGGTGAATTATCTGATAAAACGATGGCACAACTGGTTTCTTACGGAGAACGTTTTTCAGCGTTTATCGTGGCAGGTGCATTAAAAAGTGCCGGACTGGATGGTTTATATGTAAATGCAACAAAATTAGTAAGAACAGATTCAAATTACTTATCAGCAAAAGTAAATTTCGATAAAACCAATAAAAACATACTTGATTTCTTTGAAGCGGTGAATGGTATTGCAGTAGTTACAGGTTTTATAGGATGCGACGAAAATGGAAACGTGACGACCTTAGGTCGCGGAGGTTCTGATTATACAGCAGCAATTTTCGGTGCAGCCTTGAAAGCCGAAGCGATAGAAATCTGGACGGATGTAGATGGCGTCCTCACAGCAGATCCACGGAGAGTAGAACAGGCATTCACGATTCCAACATTGTCGTATAAAGAAGCCATGGAATTATCGCATTTTGGAGCAAAAGTAATTTATCCGCCGAGTATACAACCTGCGTATATCAAAAATATTCCTTTAATCATCAAGAATACATTCAATCCTGAACATCCGGGTACATTTGTCTCTAAGGATTCCGGAAAATCAAATAATGTTATTAAAGGAATTTCTTCTATTTCTGATATTGCAGTCCTGCGTATGGAAGGTACAGGCATGGTGGGGGTAGTCGGAATTGCATCACGTTTATTCGGTTGTTTGTCGAGAGCAGGTATTAATATCATTTTTCTTACACAGGGTTCTTCGGAGCATTCTATTTGTTTTGGTATTCTTCCCAAAGAAATAAAAAAAGCACAAAAGAGTGTGGAAGAAGAATTTCGTTATGAAATTCAAAACCGTCAGATTTTACCATTGGTGGTTGAAACCAATAATTCTATCATCGCGGTAATAGGAGAAAATATGTCAAACGTGCCGGGTGTTTCGGCAAAAATGTTTAGGGCATTGGGAAAAAATGGTATCAACGTTAATGCAATTGCTCAGGGTTCTTCGGAACTAAATATTACAGCTGTTATTGACAGACATAATGAAGCAAAAGCGTTAAATGCGTTACACGAAATTTTCTTCGAAACGGATGTACACTCCATTAATATATTTTTGGTTGGACCAACAGGTTTGATTGGTAAAACATTGTTGAAGCAAATAAAGAATCAGTTTGATTACCTGAAAAAAGAAAAATCTATTCAGATAAATGTAACAGGTATTATCAATTCTAAAAAAATGCTGATTGACAGTAACGGTATTGATTTGGAAAATTGGGATAAAGCATTGAATGAAAAAGGAGAAGTTTCGGATTTAGAAAATTATACCAATAAGATTATCGACTTAAACTTTGCTAACTCTGTTTTTGTAGATTGTTCAGCAAGTAAAAATGTAGTGGAGTTTTATGAAAAGCTCTTGAAGAAAAGTATTTCTATCGTTACACCCAATAAAATTGCAAATACGTTAAGTCAGGAAAAATATGTTCGCTTACGTCAGCTGGCAAAAAAATCAAATGCGCAGTTTATGTACGAGACTAATGTGGGTGCCGGTTTGCCTGTAATCGGAGTATTACATTCATTGATGAATTCAGGAGATAAGATTTTAAAAATTGAAGCAGTGCTTTCAGGAACATTATCTTTTATATTCAACACTTTTAAAGGTGATTTGAAATTCAGTAATGTGGTATTGGATGCAAAAGAGAAAGGCTTTACAGAGCCGGACCCGCGCGATGATTTATCTGGATTAGATGTTGCGAGAAAAGCATTGATTCTTTCCAGAGACAGCGGTGCTCAGATGGAATTGAGTGATATTAAAGTAGAGAATTTGGTGCCTGAAAATTTACGAGAAGTGGATGTAAAAACATTCCTTGAAAAATTACCGGAGGTCGATGCAACTTATGAGTCAATGAAAAAAGATGCGGAGAGCAAAGGAAATGTATTGCGATACATGGCAGTGATTGAAAACGGAAAAGCATCTATTGAATTAAAGCAGGTAGATAGTAAACATCCGTTTTATAATTTGAGTGGCAGTGATAACATGATTGTATTTACAACGGAACGTTATAAAAACAACCCTTTAGTGATAAAAGGACCGGGCGCCGGTGCGGAAGTAACAGCAGCCGGAGTTTTTGCAGAAATTATTACAATCGGTAATTATATGGCAGATTAAAGTCGTAAGTCGTGAGTCGTGAGTTTTAAAATAGCAATGTAAGATAAATGGTTTTTAGAAAATTTGAAGATTTAATTGCGTGGCAAAAAGCACAAGATTTTGCAGTAGATATTTATGCCATTTTTAATGAGTGTAAAGATTATAATTATAGAAATCAAATTTGCAGCGCAGCGGTATCTATTTCTAATAATATAGCTGAAGGTTTTGAAAGAAGTTCTGATGCAGATTTTTCAAGATTTCTTTACATATCTCTAGGTTCTGCAAGTGAAGTAAGATCAATGATACATTTAGCTGAAAGACTTAATTATATTGATAAAGATGTGAAGAATGATATATTTACAAATTGTGACGAGGTTTCAAGAATAATTAGAGGTTTAATTAAATCATTAAAACCTAAACAATAAGTATATGCCACTCACAACTCACGACTTACGACTCACGACTCCAAAAAGAATACGAGTTTTTGCACCTGCAACAGTAGCTAATGTAGCCTGTGGTTTCGATGTATTAGGGTTTGCTATTGATAAACCCGGTGACGAACTGATAATGGAAATAACTGCAGAAAAGGGTGTTGTAATTGCAGATATTGAAGGTGATGACGGGGTATTGCCACGTGATGCAACAAAGAATTCCGCAACAGTTGCGATACAGGATTACCTTGATTTTATACAAGCAGATTTCGGTTGTAAGATTTGGTTAAAGAAAATGATGCCAAGTGGTAGCGGCTTAGGCAGCAGTGCAGCAAGTGCGGTAGCCGGTGTTTTTGCAATTAATATGTTGTGCAACGAAAAGTTGACCAAAGATGAAATGCTGCCATTCTTGTTGAATGCAGAAAAAGCTGCTTGCGATGCAGCGATAGCTGATAATGTGGCTGCAAGTTTATTTGGCGGTTTTATTTTGGTGAGAAGTTATGAGCCTCTGGATATTTTACAAATTCCGGTTCCGGAAGATTTGTGGTGTGCCGTTATTAATCCGCATGTAATTGTTTTGACAAAAGATGCCCGTGAAATTTTACCGAAGGAAATTCCTTTGGCACATTCACTGCGTCAGAGTGCCAATGTAGGTGGAATGATGGTGGGTTTACTGAGAGGTGATTATGATTTAATCGGAAGAAGTTTGGTGGATTATATTGCAGAACCTTACAGAAGCAAACTGATTCCCGGGTTTTATGAAATGAAACAAGCTGCGAAAGATGCAGGCGCTTTAGGTGGCAGCATCAGTGGTTCGGGACCAAGCGTGTTTGCTTTATGTCATGGAAAAGAGACTGCACATAAGGCAGGCGAGGCAATGAAAGAAGTGATGAATAAATTAAATATCGGTGCAGAAGTGTATGTGAGTAAAGTTAATAATCACGGCCCGAAAGTATTACCATTGACAGACTAATGTATGAAAGAATTTCTTTCTCAATATAAAATAGAAGTACTGATTGCAGTAACAATTTTTGCGGTAATGTTTGTGCCATACATCATTATCAATTCAGGATTGATTAAGTCAGAATCAGCGTTACTGGGTATCGATACTATTACAAAGATTTTAACACCGCTGGTGATAGGAGCATTATGTGCTGTTATTGTATACAGAGCAATTAAAAGAAACAGAGAAGATAGATAAGATTAACATTCTTTAATTCTACAACTCAACAATTCAATAATTAATTAAAATGAAACTATACTCTACTAAACATATTTCACCGGACGTAGACCTGAAAGAGGCAGTATTGAAAGGACTTCCATCGGACAATGGTTTGTATATGCCGTATGAAATTAATCCATTGCCACAAAAATTCTGGAATAACTTAGATAACTATACATTTTGCGAAATGGCTTTTCATATTGCAAAAAATTTAGTGGGGGATGCCGTGCCGGATGCTGAATTAAATAAGATTATACAAGAAGCTTATAATTTTGACGCACCATTAATTGAAGTTGGCGATTATAATATTTTGGAGTTGTATAATGGGCCAACCTTGGCATTCAAAGACTTCGGAGCACGCTTCATGGGAAGATTAATGGGTTATTTTTTACGGAATAATGATAAAGAAGTCAATATTTTAGTCGCAACCAGTGGTGATACAGGTTCTGCTGTAGCTCATGGTTTTTTAAATGTAGAAGGTATTAAAGTAACCATTTTATATCCGGCAGGAAAAGTAAGCGAAATACAGGAAAAGCAATTCACCACACTGGGCTCAAATATTACGGCTATCGAAATTGACGGAACATTCGATGATTGTCAGGCATTGGTGAAACAAGCGTTTCTGGATACGGAATTGAATGAGCAACTCACTTTGTCTTCAGCTAATTCCATTAATATTGCGCGCTTAATTCCGCAATCGTTTTATTATATCTATGCATACAAACAGTTAGATGATAAAAGTTTGCCATTATATTTTTCGGTACCGTCAGGAAATTTCGGCAACCTGACAGCAGGTTTGTTTGCAAAAAGGATGGGATTGCCGGTTACAAAAATGATTGCTGCAAATAATTCCAACGATGTGTTCACGGTTTATCATGAAACCGGAAAATTTGAGCCTAAACATTCTGTACAAACATTATCGAATGCTATGGATGTTGGAAATCCGAGTAACTTTGCCCGCATGATGGACTTATACGGAAACGATGCAGAAAAAGTGCGTGAAGAAATTGCCGCCTATTCATATAACAATGAACAAACAGCTGAATGTATCAAAAAAGTATTCAACGATTTTAATTATGTAATGTGTCCGCACACCGCCGTTGGTTATCTCGGCTTGGATGAATTTGTGTATGAGAATGATTTAAATCCTTATTATATCAATGGCATCATTTTGGCAACAGCACATCCTGTAAAATTTGGTGAAGTGGTGGAGCCGCTTATCGAAGCGCATATTCATATTCCTGACCGGTTAAAATCCATCATCAACGGAAGAAAATTATCCATTCCGATGTCAGCTAATTTTGATGTTTTTAAAACATGGCTGTTGAGTAAGTAATTCTTTTCAGATAATTCCTTATATTTAGTTGCTAAATTGAAAGGTATGCAACAATTTTTTACACTTTTCTTTTTTCTTCTGTTGTCATTCACAACATTTTCACAGGTAAGATACAAAGACGAAGTATTCAGCATTTTTAAGCATGCCGACATACAGTATGGCAGTAATTACGACAGTAAAAATCAGCTGACTAATTTGTTGATGGATGTGTATGAACCGCAAAATGATACGGCATCTTCTCGGCCGCTTATATTTTTTGTTCATGGTGGTTCATTTGTTGGCGGCAGCAGAAACGATCAGGCCATAAATATGACAGCGGAATTTTTTGCAAAAAAAGGCTATGTTACAGTTAATATAGAATATCGGGTACAGCAAACTACCTTGATTTCTCCATTCGTGGATTTTGGAAATGCCAATAACTGGTTTCGTGCAATTGCGAGAGCTACCCAGGATTTAAAAGCAGCTATACGTTATATAAAAAAAGATGTAGCGGAAAATAATAATTCTTTTAAAGTTGATACGAATACCATATTCATTTATGGTTCATCGGCAGGTGCCATTTCTGCATTACATACAGTATTTTTGGATGATACAGCGGAAATGAATTATTACTTTAAAGCTGCATACAATGATTTAGGTGGCTTGGATGGAAACTCAGGAAATCCCGGTTATTCAATAAAAGGAGTTAAGGCAATTGTAAGCTGCAGCGGTGCCATTTTTGATTTGAATTGCATAGACAATAACAAAGATATTCAGTATCTGGGATTTCATAATAATCCTGACTTAACCGTCCCTTTTGATATAGGTTGTTTTATAACAGTTGCTTGCTGGCTGGGTAATTATTATGGCGATAACAAAATATTTCCAAAAATTAAAGGTTTCGGCACTAATGCAGAATTTTACCCGATAAATCAATTAGGGCATCCCGTTGATCAGGTGAGTGATACGGCTACGCATAGATTGGTGCTTGATAAAACAACGGATTTCCTGTACAGGATAATGAATCAGAACATTACAACTTCAGTAAGAAATAATACAGTGAAGACTTTTGAAATTTATCCAAATCCATCCAATGGAAGTTTTACGATTAATCTGCCAAAAGCAATTCAGCAAAAAACGGCTGTTGTAACTATTACAAACATAGAAGGGAAAATCGTATTTTCTACGGAAGTCAGCAATAAAGAAATAATTTCACCGGATATAGATTTACCGGATGGTTTGTATGTAGTTGCTATTACAACAGATAAAGAAACCTATTTGGCTAA
>DAORIK010000039.1:0-4451 GCA_035438465.1 Chitinophagales bacterium
ATGCTCCATTATAGAATCCTGTATCAATTGCAAATTCTTTTGGATTTCTGAAAGTTCCGAGAATGATATCAAATATAGGAAGATCCGAATAGTTAAAAGCATGTATTCCTTTAGCGTGGTGTAATGAATGTGATTCAGGTCGCTGAAAAATATATCCCATCCATTGTGGTGTTTTAATATTGGTATGTTGTATTACAGCAAGAAATGTTGCTCCGTAAATTGCGTAAATTGTTGCTTGTGGTGTAAAACCTCCTATCCAAACCATAGCAAGGCTCGTTAAAAAAGTAAAACCAAGCATATCCATTGGACTGAAAAAGAAGGCGCCATATGTATCTACTCGTTCAGCACTATGATGCATCTGATGGAATATTCTCCACAATAATTGACTTTTATGCATTGAACGATGCCATATATATACCCCAAATTCATAAATTAAAAGAGCTACCACTGCACCCCAATAATCACCAAGGTTTTTCATGTCAAAAATTTGATATTTTGCCAAATAAACATTCCATATAAGCGGCAAGTATGAAGACAAAAAGAAATAGATGACGAAAGCAGTTAAACCTTTCAATCTCCAAAATTTAATTTTAGGTAATGTTCTTCCGGGGAACAGTTCTTCTGCAATCAATAAACATAGAAATATGCTAATTATTATTATCGACGCTGGGTCTGCTAAAAGTTGCAAAGGATTGGGAAGACTCAATAATTGTTTCAGCATAACGTGTTAAATTAATTGTCTAAAAAAAACTTTCCTCAATACATAAATATACAGTATCTTTTCATTTTTTTAATAAAAAAACTCCTTCAACTGAAGGAGTTTTCTTTATAGTATTTTAAAGAAAATTATTTTGGTGGTGCTAATGGATTGTTAGCAGGTGCTTGGGTTGGGTTTGGCTGTGCTTCCGTGTTTTGCGGAGAAGTTTGCTGCGGTGCCTGCGGCATGGTTGGTGTTTTCATTTTAGCTGCTTCTTCCGTCAGTGTTTCCACTTTCGCCTTAGAACCCACTTTAGGTACTACAAATGCAGTTAATACGCATAGTGCCAGTAACAGGATAGCAGAGCCCCAGGTGGTTTTTTCCATCACATCGCCGGCACTTTGTACGCCAATTACATTGGATGCCGCGCTGCCTAAGCCTCCCGTCAGGCCGCCGCCTTTAGGATTTTGAATTAAAACGATCAGTATGATAAATAAACAAACTACAATGATCAGTACGGTTAAAAATGTGAACATATTATTTTTCTTTTTCTATTTTTTGAATTAAGGATGCAAAGTAAGCACTTTTTTCGGGAAATCTCATTAATAGAGTGTTATAAATCTCTAAAGCTTTGTCGGTTTTTCCTTGCTTTACATATATTTTTGCCAGGGTTTCGGTCATCATGTCCTGCTTAAAACGCACTGATTCTGAGGCTACTTTGCTTACTTCTTCATCAATTTCATTAAATAAATCGACTTCGCCTTCCTCAAAATTCGGTTCAAAGAGTTTTTGCTCTTCTTTTTGAATTTCATTTTTATGGGCAATGGCCTGTTCCACTTCATAGCGTGGAATTTCTATCCAATTGTCTGTTTCCTTCGGTGTTTCTGTGGTTTGAATCTGTAAATTTCCGTCGAGTAACTTCAGCCATTCAATAAACGTATGCGGCTCTTCTTTTAAATGTTGAATGTTGAGTGCTGTCCCGAGGTTTTCGGATTGTATGTCTTCTGCAGGATTGTCTTTTTCAACAGGCGTTTCAATTAAGTCTTCTTCTACGTTTGGAATAAACAAATCAGATTTATTACTGATTAAAGAAGCATTTTCATTGATTTTTTCCTGCCTGTTTTCCATCGGCAAGTCGTGCAGCTGCTCTTCCGCAATTTCTACAACTGTTTCCGGTTCAACGTTTTTATTTTCTACAATCTCTTTTATCGGCACGATAGTTTCTTCCTGTAATTGTTCAATGGTAACAGGTGTAATTTCACTCTTTGCTTTTGAAGTATCTACTTGTACCAAAAGCGGTTCCGGGAATGCCGATGCAAAGCGGTCGGCTTCTGTTTCTTCTTCTTTGGATGTATTTTCTTCTATCGTTTCTTCAACAGGAGGCAGTATATCTGTAATAGAAATTGCGGAATGAATTTTTTCCGTTTCCGAAAAAGCGGAATGAACAGGTTGATGTATTTCAGAAAGCACATCCACATCATTGTATTCCTGTTCTATTTCAGGAAGCAATTTGGATTCTATCAGCTCTATATCTTTTTCATAAACATCCGTAGCAGAGACGTTAAGCATTTCTTCCAACGGGTTTTTCTCATCTACTATTTCAATAAATGGTCTGATTGTTTTTTCAACAATTATTATGTCAGAAATATTTTCCGCCTTTTTATCTTCATTAGGTGTTTCTACAGTCGTTTCTGATTCTTTGTTGAGATAGGTAATTTCTGAAATAGTTTCAGGAATTGTAATAATGTCTTCAGCAGGAATTTCTGTTTTGATTTCTTCCTGGTCGGAAACGGTGGTAAGATTGTTTCCTCCGGCTAATTTTTTAGCACGCTCATCTTTTATTTGTTGAATACGTGCAATAATTTCATCCTGAATGGATAGCGTCTTTTCTGTAGTTTCTGATTTTATTTCCGTTGTTTCCTGCTGTTTGTCTTCAGTTGTTGTTTCAATAACAGGCAAAGAGGTTTCTGCAACGTCATCTGTTTTTTCTGTTTCAGTTTTAATAATTTCCGGAACAACAGTTTCTTCTTTTTCTTGCCTGTCGGCAGACAGGTCTTCTTCTTGAATAGCAGGAGTAAGATTATTTTCGTCAGCAAGTCTGCGTTCTCTTTCTTCTTTTATTTTTTGGATTCGGGCAATAACTTCTTCCTGAATAGAAAGCGGTTTTTCATGTTTATCGTCAGCTAACGTTGTTGTTTCCGTTATTATTTCCGGAATTTCTTCTTGCTTCTCTTCAATGATTGTTTCAGCTGCGGTGTTATATGTTTCTTCGGTTGTTTCTGTAATTTCATGTACAGGAATCTCTTCTTTCGTGTCTTCTGTAACTGTGGTAGAAACAGTATGTTGTTCTTCCTGTCCTCGTTCTCTTTCTTCTTTTATTTTCTGAATTCTTGCAATTACTTCTTCTTGAATGGAAAGTGTTTTTTCTTCTGCCGGTACTTCTGTTTTTTCTTTAATTATATCCTCAACTTCTTCTTGTTTTTCTGCAATTATTTCATTTTCTTCTATGGTTTCATGTTCAACAATTGCGTCTGTTTCTTCTTCTGATTTTTCTTCAACAGGTTCAATAATTTCTTCTGTAGTCTCAAGCTCCGGAACCTCAATAGTTTTTTCTTCAATTACTTCTGTTTGTTTTTCTTTCCGTGCGCGCTCTTCTTTCAGTTGTTGAATTTCCAATAATATTTTATCGGCAATAGAAAGTGGTTGATTGTCTGCAATTACCGGAATAACCTTTATAGCTGCTTCTGTTACTTCTTGGTTCTCTGATGACAATTCAACAACAGGAGTAGTTATATCATTTTCTGTATGAATTATTTCATCATGCACTATTGGTTCTTCGATTACTGCTGTTTCTTGTTCTGAATGCTCTGTTTCAACTGTATCTTTGATTGTTTCTTCAATGGTTACATCCTGATGCTCAATTTCAGTTTCGGTATCTGTTTGTGTTACAATTTCTTCTTCTTTTTCCGTTTCTGCCGTTTCTTCGATGTGAGGGATACTTATTTTCTCATCTTGTTCAAAGACTTGTTTTATTTCAACCGGAGGCGGAACAGTATTTATCTTTTCATACGTTGGAATTGTTTTAGATTCAAACTGTTTGTCATTCAGCAGAAAATATAATTTTTCCCTGTTGTTAAAATAAAAGGCGGTTTTATGTAAATCAGTTTCAGAATATTTTTTCTTATTTTTTAAGGCATATAAATGAAACAGCGAAACATAGGGATACTGCTGAATCCAGGATTGCAACGTTTCATCAGAAACATCTTTCAGCAATACCGGATTGGATAGTATGTCGTGTAACTGTATGTTCATATTACCAATTACCAAATGTTCGGTTAAAAATTTGTTGCGCTAATCTGTCATAAATTATATTGACTAAAGCCGTTTCTACTTCGGAAAATTGTCTGCTGCCATCGTAATTTTCACCATCACGGAATACCTGAGAAAATCCTTTTGACTTATCTTTATTATTTACACAATCTACCTTTATTGAGATATTTAAACGGTTTTGTGCGGTTGTTTCCGTGTTGGTGATTGCCACAGGGTCAATGTTGTATTCAGTAATTGTTGCGCTAAATTCCAAATCGCCGCCTTCACGAATTAATGATAATCGTGTATCCCGCAAAAATTTATCTTTTAATTTTTCTGTAAAGGAGGGCGCAGCATTCGGATTTTGTAAGGTAGATACATTAATGGTTTGTGCCATTGTAAAAGTCTTCCAGTTCGGATCTACCGAAGCATCTGTAAAGCGGTA
>DAORIK010000039.1:4551-20383 GCA_035438465.1 Chitinophagales bacterium
GTATTTACAACAGCAGGCAGATTAGAGGCATCAATATTCGGTATAAATTTTGCCAGTTCTTCTTTGGTCACTATCTTATCTTTTGACAACACAGAAACCTGTTCGGCAATATTTTTCAGCTCCCGGATATTTCCCGGAAATCTGTAATTAATCAGAATTTGTTTTGCATCTTCCGCAAGTTGTACAGGCTGCATTCTGTATTTTTCTGAAAAATCAGAAGCAAATTTTCTGAACAATACGGCTACATCTTCTTTTCGTTCGCGCAAAGGTGGAACAAAAATCGGAACAGTATTTAAACGGTAATATAAATCTTCTCTGAATTTTCCCTGTTTGATTAACTTCGGTAAATCAACATTGGTGGCAGCCAATACACGCACATCAGTTTTTTGCACCACTGAAGAACCCACCTTCAAAAATTCACCGCTTTCTAATAAACGCAATAATCGCGCCTGGGTGCCAACAGGCATTTCACCAATTTCATCCAGGAAAATTGTGCCCCCGTTTACGGTTTCAAAATATCCTTTACGTTTATCGTGAGCACCTGTGAAAGCTCCTTTTTCATGACCAAATAATTCTGAATCTATCGTTCCTTCAGGAATAGCACCACAATTTACAGCGATAAAGTTTTCATGTTTTCTCGTAGATAAATTATGTATGATTTGAGAGAACACTTCTTTTCCCACACCGCTTTCTCCGGTAATTAATATCGATAAATTGGTTGGGGCCACGCGTACCGCTACTTCCAAGGCTCTGTTGAGTGCAGGTGCGTTGCCTATAATTCCAAATCTTTGCTTTACTGACTGTAATTCCATTTTTTTTAATTAACGATTAACGATGTACGATTAACAATGATTGATAACGATAAAAATTATACAAGTTTCATCGTTAATTGTTAATTGTCAATTGTCAATCACTTTTCCTTTTAATGTTGCTTTGTTGGCGCTTTCCACTAATACATGTACATAGTCGCCCACTTTATGATTTCCTTTAGGAAAAACAATTACTTTATTTTGCTGATTTCTTCCACACCATTCGTCTTCATTTTTCTTGGATGTTTTCTCCACCAACACTTCAAATGTTTTCCCTACATCTTTTAAATTGCTTTGTAAAGAAAGCTGATATTGCACTTCTACAATTTCTGCCAGCCTTCGTTTCTTTGTTTCAAGAGGAACGTCATCGCTATATTTTTTTGCTGCCAACGTTCCCGGGCGTTCAGAATAATAATACATATAACTGAAATCAAATTTTGCATATTGCATCAATGAGATAGTGTCCTGGTGTTCTGCTTCCGTTTCACCACAGAAACCTGCAATCACATCAGAGGAAATGCCGCAATCAGGAATAATTTTATTGATTGCATCAATACGATTCATGTACCATTCTCTGCTGTATGTTCTGTTCATTCGCTCCAAACAAGCAGTATTTCCTGATTGTACAGGTAAATGTATATAATTACAGATGTTGTGATATTTTGCAATGGTATGTAAAACATCATCACCAATATCTTTAGGATGTGAAGTAGAAAAACGAACCCTCAGCAATGGATTTATTTTGGCTACAGCTTCGAGCAGTTGTGCAAAATTCATCAATATTTCCGCCTCTTTATTGGTATGATTTTCTTCGCCTTTCCATTTGTACGAATCCACGTTCTGACCAAGCAAAGTAACTTCGCGGTAACCTTTGTCAAATAAATCCTGTGCTTCCTGAACAATCGTTTCCGGGTGTCTGCTGCGTTCGCGGCCGCGTGTAAATGGCACTACGCAAAACGAACACATATTATCACAACCGCGCATGATGGAGACAAATGCGGTAACGCCATTTTTATCTAAACGAACAGGAGAGATGTCAGCATACGTTTCTTCTCGCGATAGTAAAACATTCACACCTTTTTGCCCGCCTTCGGCTTCTTCCAATAATTCAGGTAATGAACGGTAAGCATCGGGTCCGACGACAATATCCACCAGTTTTTCTTCTTCCAGTAATTTTGATTTTAATCGTTCTGCCATACAACCTAAAACGCCGACCAGCATTCCGGGTTTTTGTTGTTTTATCTGGTTGATGGAATTCAAACGCTGACGAACAGTTTGTTCCGCTTTATCGCGAATGGAACAAGTGTTTAATAATACCAAATCGGCTTCAAAAATATTGGTAGTGATGCCATAGCCTTGTTTTGACAAAATAGACGCTACAATTTCGCTGTCACTGAAATTCATCGCGCAACCATAGCTTTCTATGTAGAAATGCTTTTTATTATCCGTCATTGCAAGGCACGAAGCAATCTCTTGATCTTTAACGGAAGAAATATCCAATGCTTCGCCCTGACGAGTTTCATCGTGTTTTTTCTGCTCTATATATTCTAAAAGGTCACTCATTAGTAGATAATATAGTTAGAGTTGTACGTTTTAAGTTAAAAGGATTGCGAAGTTACAAAAAATAACTAAAAGTGACAAATTGGCAGAGGGTTTTTATATAGGTTTATTTATATAATATTCTTAAAATCTCTTAATATTTTAAATAATGGAACCCACCGTAATACTTTTTAGTTTATTCCGACGTATAACACAATAATTAAACAATAAGATATTGACGACTACGTTGGTTTTTCTGTTTATCGTGCTTGCAATTGCTGCGGTTTATTTCTTTAGAGGAAAGCCGACGCCAAAAGATGTACATCTTGCCGCTTTTAATACCAATGAAGAAAGTCTGAACGAACCCATTTTCTCGTATTCCGTTTATACAGTTGATTCCGTTCTAAATCATCGCTACTTAAATTATACGCACAAAGATTTTCCAAATCATGTTGGCATTTTAAAAGGTCAGTATCTGGAAATTGAATGGAATATCATCAATGCTGATTTGATTACGATAAGTGGTGTTGGTTTGGTGAAAGCCGTTGGCAGAAAAGCATTTTATCCAACAGGGAATACTACTTATACAATTACCGCAAAGAATAAAGAATACGAAATCAATCAAACAATTCATGTACGTGTTTTTCCGCAACATTTTACAGACAAATTATTGACGACACAACCAACCATTCGTATTCAATCGCATCAAATTACAAAAACACCTGAACTAACTAAACTGCCTGTATTTGCTATTGCACAGCCAATACTAAATGTTGAGAAACCAAGTTCAACAACATTAGCCGAAGTATTGCAAAATAAAATTGTGACCAAAAAATTTACTCAAAAGATTAATGAGTATTTATCATTGAATAAACCAACTAAATAATTACCAAAATGGAAGAATTTAAAAATAATACCAGCTATCCGATACGCAATGTCAGCGGTTTTACGAAATTTTTCTGGTGGTGTTCCGGTGCCAATCAGGATATATTAATAGATTGTCCCCAATCGGAGCACAATAAATATGTTGGCATCGGTGCAACGGTTTTCTTTACAGGTGTACTGGCGACACTTTCAGGAGGTTATGCCTTGTTCAGTGTTTTTAAAAGTATATATCCAGCCATTGCGTTTGGTATCATTTGGGGTTTGGTCATTTTTAATTTAGACAGATTCATTGTTTCTACCTTGCGAAAAGATGAATTGTTCTGGAATGAATTTAAATTGGTGTTGCCACGATTAATTTTGGCAATTATTTTAGCGATTGTCATTTCAAAACCACTGGAGTTAAAAATATTTGAGAAAGAAATTGCACAAAAAGTAGAAGAGCAGCAACGTGAATTTGCGATACAGGCACAACGCAAAACAGAGCAACAATTCAATCCTGTGATGGATAGTTTGCGAGGCGAAATAGATTTGTATAAAAATGAAATTGCTAAAGTTGCTGCAGCAAGAGATTCTTTATATGTAGCATTTATAGGGGAAGCCGAAGGAACACGGGGAACAAATAAGTTAGGCAAAGGGCCTGTTTTCAAAGAAAAGAAACAGCAGTACGATAAAATAGAAGTAGAGATGAAAGATTTACAGGCAAAATATCAGCCGCTGATAGACGAACGCGAGAAACAAATTTTGCTTGCAAAAGCTCAGCGCGATACAGCAGTGGCAAAAGCACAACCTGCCATTTCCGGTTATGATGGTTTAATGGCGCGTTTGGATGGTTTGGCAAAACTACCCCAAACACCAAGTTTATTTATTATGTTGTTGTTTATTTGTATTGAAACTGCACCTGTTTTATCTAAATTATTTTCTGCAAAAGGACCTTACGATGAAAAGCTGAAAAACATAGAACATGAAGTAGAATTGAGTACCATCGAAAATATCAATTACAGAAATCATGAGCTCAATAAGAAATTAACGCTTTCTACGAATATTGATAAAGCTCAAATAGAGCAGGAAATTTTGAATAACAAAGAATCCTTGAAAGTGGTTGCTGATGCACATTTGGAACTGACGAAAGAAATGGTGAACGACTGGCTGGAAAAAGAGAAGGCAAATTTGAAGAAGGATAAGGTGTAACTGTCATTCTCACGAAAGTGAGAATCTCATGTTGAATTTTTCAGTTAGATTCCCTTTTACAAAGGAAAAATAACATTACTCTGTTTTCAAATCTTTTGATTCTTCATCATCTTTCTTTTCATCAACCACGACGACTTTCTTTGGTTGTCCTGCAATATATTTTTCGTACTGCTTTTTATCTCTTATTACATCGAATTTAGTTAATGGCTGTTTGTCGCCATACCATTTGAAACCATCTAATCGAAAGGATGTAACATTTATTTTTTTCATGGGCGTAAACTCAGCTTCCGGCGTACCGGTGAGTTTAATTCTGTTTACTTCATCTTTTACAAATGAAACAGTAATAAATGCAGAGGTAGATTTGTTGGCACCATTATAGGCATCCTTCTCTTTTATAAAATAGATACTTTCAGCGTTTCCATCTACTTCTACCTTTTGTATTTTCTTATCGGTAATAAATGCCTGCATAAACTTGCCTTTTATCTGATTGTAAATATCTTTATCCTGTAAATTAATAATGAATGCATTTCCAAATATATCTACCCGGCTTATTTGTTTGTTGCTGTTATACAAATAGATGGAATCGCCTGTAATTTGTGTTGAATCCATCCACATAACAGGACTCAGATAGAGCTTGAAAATAGAATCCTGTTCTGAATAATACATAGAATCTGCAGTGGCACTCATTTCTCCCTGTATCATTTTAACATGATACCATGCCTTCAAAATTTTAACTGAATCATTATTGTCAATTGTATCATTTAAGATTACAGAATCTTCAACAGCAGTTTTATAAGTTAGTAAAGTATCAGCACTCAGGTACATAGTATCTTTTTCATTCTCAGATACAGTTATCATCAGCGGATCCTTGTAAGCTTTTACATATGATTTATTTTCATTGGAATAAATGTAATTACTGAGAATAGTCGTACGTTCGGAGCTATCTTGCCAAATAACATTGCCATTTGCAATTGCAATTTTTGTTTTATTATCGTAATCTATATTTTCTGCTTTCACATATGCATCTCCTTTTTTTATTACGGCATTGTTTCCAAAAAATGCTTTCTCTTTTTTGGTGTCATAATAACCACTGTTGGTTACAATAATATTACTGTCTTTATCAATAATAGTAGTTTTAGTAATAAAGAAAGCAATCTCTTTTTCTGTGTTATACCGCATGGAGTCCGCATAAATTGTTTCATCCGGATTCTTCAATACTACATTTCCGTAAAATACTGCTTCCTTTTGTTTGTGATAATAATAGGCGATAGCACTGGTAATAACAGTTTCTTTATTTACTATTCTACCGCCACTCATATAAGAACCTATATCCGTTTCCGTATTGTAAGTAAGTTCGGGTGTGGTTAATATCATGGTTTTATCGCGCATGGAACACATACCCGTGAGCCGACCTAATTTCTGATCACCAAAATATTCTAAAAAATTTCCCCATACATCTACGCTGTCGCCTTTTGCAATATGCACTTGTTTGCCGTAAGCTGTCATGTAATTTGCATCTATATCAATGATGGCACTATCGCAATACATAATTGCATTTTCGTGGCGCAGCTTTACATTTCCAATCAATTTTCGGTATTTTCCGAGTTCTAATGTTTGAAACATAAGTGAATCGGCTTTCAAAATCTCAATTTTCTTTTTTTGTGAAGTATCTTTTGGAGGAGGAGGGAAAAAAGCGGATTTTTGTCCGAAAGCAACTGTGAAGAATAATAAAAGAAAAATAATCAAACCTACTTTGATTCTTGTAATTGATTTATATAAATGTACTTTTTTCAATGTTGTTAAAATAAAATAGCCATTGCTATAACAATGGCTAAAATACTATTTTTTGTCTCATTACTCACTACTCATTACTCATCACTATTTTATTTCACTTTTTTGGCAGCTTTTGGATTGTTTTCCAGAAATTGCTGTACGGAAGTATCTGTGAATGTATAGGTTTTAGTTCTGTCTATTAAAGATAAACTGATGTATTTTTTTGGATTTGCTTTCAAGTCTGTTAGTACAGCATTCAATGATTGGATAGTTTTTGTAATGTCTTTATAAGCTCCATCTTCTTTCAGTAATTTTGAAATTGACCCATCACCATCATTTATTAAAGAAAGAGTTTTCTTTAACTGTTCCAGAGTTCCTTTTGCTGCACCAATGGTAGATTCTAAATCCAATGAAGCGACCTTTCCGGATAATGTCTGGAAGTTCGTTAAAATTGAATCTATCTTACCTGTTTCATCATTAAATTTAGCAGTTAATGCATTTACATTTTTCAGGATGCCGTCAATATTTGATTTATTATCTGTTAATGTTCCGTTTAATGTTGTAATCATTTTGTCTGCATTGCCCGCTAATTTGTTTACAGATTGAAGTGTTGTACTTAGATCACTTACAGCTTTCTTCAACAGACTGTTTTCTCCGGAGCCCAATTGTGTATTCAGGTTACTGGCTAATGCCTGAAAAGAACCTAAAGTACTGTCTAATTTTGGTTTTAACTGTGATATCAAATCTACGCCCTGTTCTATAGAATTTCCTTTCACAAGACAAGTCAGCGTATCTGTTTCCTTTGCAGCATCAGCGCTTTCGCCACGCACTAATCCGATACCCATTTTGCCTAACATATCTAATCCATAAATAATAAACTTGCTGTCGTTGGGAATTACTACATCGCTGTTTAGTTTCAGGGTTAAAACTGCCTTATATGGAAAGGAAGGACTGGTAGTAATTTGAATATCATTTACTCTGCCTATCGGAACATCGTTTTCCAGCACCGGACTTGATGCCGTGATGCCCGGTACTCTGTCGGCAACAATATAAACATATTTACTTCTGCTGAATATATTATCACCCTGTAAAAATTTAAAGCCTAAAATGAACAATGCGATGCCAATAATGGTGAGTGCGCCTACTAAGATTTCGTTTTTATTTTCCAAGGAAGTATAGTTTTAGAATCACCAAATATAAGGAGAAAATAGTAAAATTTACATAGGTAAGGTTAAACTAAGTATAAGATATGCAGAAAATTACTGCAAATATTTTTTTGCGTCTGCCGGTGATAATTTTTTACCGTCTTTAAATACTACAATAAATGCATCGGCATAACCATTCGTTCTTGCTTTTTTTAATACTTTAGTTGCTAAATCAAAATTATCAAAAGGTGCATAAGCATATTTGTAAACGCCATCCTCCTTATCATATTTAAGATTGTTGTATAATTGGTATGCTTTGTCCGTTTTCGCCAGTAATTTTGTGGTGGATTTTATCTGAACTTTATAGATAATTCCTTTTTGTGTTTCAGCAGGCTCCGGATTTTTTATAATAACCGGATTGTTATTTACAGGTTTTACTATTGGTTTTGTGCTTATTGTTGTTTCAGTGTCCTGAATATTAATTACCGCAGATTCAGTATTCGTAATAACCGGAGCAGTAAGTTTGCTGCCTTTCTCCACCGTATTTTTATAATCTTCAAATGCTTCAAAAATTGCACCGGCCAGTTCTTTCTGCCCATTATCGGAAATTAAATATTTTTCTTCAGTTTTATTAGTTAGAAAGCCTGTTTCAATCAAAATAGAAGGGCAGGTAGTTCTGTAAAGCACCCAAAATCCAGCCTGTTTTACACCTCTGTTGTAACGATTCAACTGGTTGGTTAATTTTTCCTGTACCTTACTGGCTAAAAATGAACTTTGTTCAATGTTGGCATTTTGAGCCAAGGAAAGTGCAATCATGGCTTCAGGTGAATCTGGGTCAAAGCCATCATAGGTATTCTGATAGTTATCTTCCAGTTTAATAACAGCGTTCTCACGTTTAGCCACATCCAGGTTTGCCTGTGATACGTGCAACCCCATTAAATATGTTTCAGTTCCGTAGGCTGATTTATTCGGGTTGGCGTTACAATGCACACTCAGAAAAAGGTCTGCATCATTGTTGTTTGCCAGCAACGCTCTGTCTTGTAATGGAATAAAAACATCCGTTTTTCGGGAGTACAGTACTTTTATATCAGGATATTTTTGTTCTATCATTTTACCGAGTAGTAAGATAATGCTCAGCGTAACATCCTTTTCATAAGAACTGCTGGGACCGTGGCAACCTGTATCATGACCGCCATGACCTGCATCTAAGACAATGGTTTTCATCTTGTAGCTTCCGCCCGGTTTGGAAACGCATTGTCCAATAGTGTGAATAGATAATAATAATATTAAGCAAGCAATCCGTATTTTTGACGTTTTAAACATACATTTGAAACTCATTAAGTAAAGAAATATTTTATAGTTGTTGCACTTTATTTCAGATAAGCGGTCCGTTTTTTTACTCTTCATACTCTTTATGTATCTGAATACTTTTTCTCAAAACAAGAGAATGAAGGAATTCAAGATAATGAAAGATACTACAGAACAAGCAAACATCACGCCAAATGTAATAAAATCAACACCCGATTCTGTTTCTAAAGATTCCACAAATGTGGATGTAAGGACTATTAAAATAGCAGAGAACGATTTGGAAGATAATGTTCAATACAAAGCGGAAGATTCCATTATTTATGATATTACTAACAAGACTGTTTTATTATATGGAAGAGCCACTATTAAATATCAGAAAATGGATATGGCGGCAGGATTTATAAAATTTAACTGGGATAGTAGTGAAGTATATGCAAAAGCTACCTACGACGATAGTTTAGGTGCTGTGAAAAGAGTGGAATTTAAAGACGGGAGCGGAGAATATGTGGCGGATGAAGCAAAATTTAATTTCAAAACTAAGAAGGGCAAGAGTTTAGGGTTAGTAATGAAAGAAATGGAAGGATATTTACATGGCGGACAGGTAAAAGTTGTGGACACAAATACTTTGTATATTAAAAATGCCCGGTATACAACCTGTGATTTGGATGATCCGCATTTTTACGTTGAAATCGGTAAGGCAAAAGTAATAAAAGATAAAATTATAGTAGGAAAACCGGCAGATGTAGTGATTGCAGGTGTGCGCACACCATTATTTCTGCCATTTGCAATGTTGCCATCTGTAAAATCAAAAGGCACCGGTTTATTAATGCCCACTTACGGTCAGAGCAATGAACTTGGTTTCTTTTTAAACAATATTGGTTATTTCTGGAAGATTAATGACCAACTGGCACTAACTACAACAGCAGATGTATATACACTCGGTAGTTGGGGTTTGCATACAAGTCTCGCGTATCGAAAAATTTATAAGTTTACCGGAAATCTTAATTTTAATATTAATCAGCAGCGTGGTGGTTCACAGTATGAACGGTTCAATCCCAAACGCCAGAAACCACCCTTAAATTTTGGGGTGCAGTGGCAAATGAATATTGACCC
The DNA here is from genome assembly GCA_035438465.1 of Chitinophagales bacterium. Lineage (GTDB taxonomy): Bacteria > Bacteroidota > Bacteroidia > Chitinophagales > JADIYW01 > JADJSS01. Next base: position 14,312 of record DAORIK010000039.1, read on the forward strand.
GAAAAAAATGTACAACAGTAGTTTTAATATCAATTTAAATATTGTCAGCAACAAAACATATCAGTTGCTGAATTCAAGGGATCCGCAGAGTGTCTTAGCTACAAACTTCTCTTCCAATATTTCATACAGTAAATTCTGGCCCGGGAAACCCTACCGTCTTGCTTTAAATACAAGTTTGGTTCAAAATACGCAAAGTAAAAAGATTTCATTAACGTTGCCTCAATTCACATTTAACGTGACGAGAATTAATCCTTTCCAACGAAAAATTTCTACAACTACACGCAAATGGTATGAGAATATTGGTTTTTCTTATGATTTGAATGTTTCCAATCAGTTGAATGCTACGGACTCCACCTTTTTTACCAAGAAAACGTTGAAAGATATGCGCAACAGTGTGAGACATACGTTGCCAATTTCCGGCAACTTCACATTGTTTAAATATTTAAATTTTAATGCAGGTTTTAATTATCGTGAAGACTGGTATTTCAGTTATATTACGAAAACATACTATGATTTTTTTGAAAGAAAAAATGATGAAAACGGAAAAATTGATACATTCTATAATCAGGCTGTAGAGGAAACCAAATATGGATTTAAGGCATACAGGGATTTTAATTTTAATATGAGTTTCAATACGCAGTTATTTGGCTTGTTTCAATTTAAAAACAGCAAATTTAAGGCGATAAGACATACATTCAGACCGAGTCTGAATTTTAATTTCAGTCCGGATTTCACCAAACCATTCTGGAAATACAATCGTACGGTACAAACTGATAGTATAGGCAGTGTTGCTACCTATTCCATTTTTTCAAATAATGGTATAGTTCCGCAAACAAAACAGGGAAATATTGGTGTTAGTTTTTCTAATACATTAGAGATAAAAGTCTATTCTAAAAAAGATTCTGTTAATCATACTAAAAAAATAACACTGCTGGATAATTTATCATTTGGCATGAATTATAATATCTTAACCAAACGGTTCAGCCCGTTGAATATTAGTGCAAGTACACATGTTACGGATAAACTGAATTTAAGTATGAACGTAAGTATGGATCCTTATTCTATTGATAGTTTGGGCAGACAGACGAATAATTTTTACTGGAAAGAAAAGAAACGTTTATTCAGATTAACTAATATGAATATTTCCCTGAGCGGTAGTATTCATTCTAAAAAAGGATTGCAAGAGCAGGAAGATATCAATCAAAGTTTACTCACAAATCAAGGTATCAATAATCAATATTATCCAAAAAATATTTATGAGCGCGATTATTATAATTTCTCCATACCGTGGGCCGTAAATTATCAATATAGTTTAAATGTCTCGAGATTTAAATTCAACAAAAAAGATACTACTGCAATTACACAAACTTTAGCGCTGGGGCTCGACTTTAATATTACTAAAAAATGGAAAATAAATATTTCTTCTGGTTTTGATTTGACCAATAAAAGTATCACACGAACAGATATTTCTGTTATAAGGGATTTACATTGCTGGCAAATGGAATTTAAATGGACACCGGTTGGTTTTCAGAAAGGATTTTACATGACCATCTATGTGACTTCACAACAATTCAGCTGGTTGAAACTGCAAAAACAAAAAGGATTCTTCGATACCGGAATATTTGGCTCCGGTGGCTTAAATACAAATGCATTTGGTAGTTTGGGCAACGGACTGTAAGTACTATTTAACTAATAACACCACTGCCGATTAATTCATCTTCTTCATACCATGCACAAAACTGTCCGGGTGTAATTCCTTTTTGCAGATTTTTAAAAATCACGTATATACCGTTTTCTTTTTGATAAAGACAACACTCTTCTAATCGCTGGCGATAACGGATACGTGCTTTGTAATTTCGTTGTTCACCATCTTTTAATTTTAAATCTTCGCGTATCCAGTGTATATCTTCATTTTTGATAAACAAACCGGCACGGTTGAGTCCTTTGTGTATTTCACTTTCGCCTAAATAAATAACATTTTGCGTGGTGTCTGTTTGTATTACAAATAAAGGTTCTTTAAAGCCGCCTATTTTTATTCCTTTACGTTGACCAATGGTATAATAATGTGCACCATTATGTTCACCGATAATTTTTCCGTCACTTAAAGAAAATGAATTTGGTTTAGCCAATACTGATAAATCGGAATCAGAACAATGTTCAAAATTGTATTCAGTTTTATCCGGAATATTTGAGTCCGGTATGAGTACTACATTTCCTTTCTTAGGTTTTAACTGTTGCTGAAGAAATTCAGGTAAACGTACCTTTCCGATAAAACATAAACCCTGAGAATCTTTTTTTTCTGCAGTGATTAAATCCAGTTGTTTTGCAATTTTTCGAACGTCAGATTTTTGTAACTCACCAATAGGGAAGATGGCTTTGCGTAACTGTTGCTGGTTTAACTGACACAAAAAATAACTCTGGTCTTTATTATTGTCTTTTCCTGCCAGTAAATGAAAAATTTTATTTCCTTTGTCATCTAAACTTTCTGTTTTTCTGCAATAGTGGCCTGTAGCTACATAATCAGCACCAATGGCAAGAGCATGTTTTAAAAAGATATCGAATTTTATTTCACGGTTGCAGAGCACATCCGGATTGGGAGTTCTGCCCGCTTCATATTCGGCAAACATATAGTCAACAATGCGCGACTTATACTCTTCGCTCAGGTCTAATGTTTGAAAAGGAATGCCAAGTTTTTGTGCAACCATTAAAGCATCGTTACTATCATCCACCCAAGGACAGTCGCCTTGAATGGTAACACTGCCATCATGCCAGTTTTTCATGAACAGACCAATTACTTCATATCCCTGCTGCTGCATCAGATACGCAGCAACACTGGAATCCACACCACCGGACATACCTACGACCACACGTTTTTTCATACAGCAAAATTAACCAAAAGCACTCCAAATGAATATTATTTAATAATAAATAAACCCACGACATCAGGTCGTGGGTCCAAACATAACATTCATAAATAACCAAAAAAAGATTTTTATATTTCTATCTATCGGTTCACAATAATTTTTCTGTATGTATTTCCTTCCGGCAAGCCAAATCTTAATAAATAAGTTCCGCTGGCAAGAGCTGATAAATCAATTGAAGTTTGTTTATCTCTGATATTTTGATATTCATCCTGAAAGATACTTTGACCGGAAAGGTCGAATAGCTCAACTTTTACTGTTTTATTGTCTTTCAATGCAAAGTTTAGCGTTACATTATTCGTTGCAGGATTTGGATAAACATCTAATGCTTCAAATTGTGTTTCGGTTTCATTTACAGGTGTAGGAGAAGCGATTGAAAAAGAAGTGTTTTTTAAACAACTGTTTTTGTCTTTTACAACCAATGCATAATTTCCCGGCGTTAAATTTTGAATCGTAGGATTTGTTTGTTCTGTAGAATTATTCAATGTAAATGTGTACGGTGTTGTTCCTCCGGTTACATTAAACGTAGCTGAATATTTATCACCACTTACTAACTGAGTATTTACATTTAATGAAATAGGATCCGGTTGGGTAATTGTTTTGGTTCCTGTTGCGATACAATTGTAACCGTCTCTCAAGGTAACTGTATAAGTTCCGGCTGCCATATTTGACAAGGTCTGATTAGTTTGATTGTTACTCCAGCTATAGGTATAAACACCATTACCTCCTGTTGGTAATGCTTTTAGAGAGCCATTGTTGCCACCATTACATGATACGTTTTGTAAGACATCGATGTTTAAATTTAAAGTGGGTGCAACTGTAATTACAGCCGTTTTTACGACAGAATCTTGTGTATTAGAATTTAATGCGGTTAATTTTACAGTATATGTACCTGCAGTTGTGAAAGTGTGTGTAGGATTTTGAATAGTATAATCTACAGTTCCATTGTTGCTGATGTCCCATCTCCATTGAGTGGGAGCACCCGAAGACAAATCCGTAAACTTCACGGTTAAAGGAGCACATCCGGTTGTCTTGTCTGTTATAAACTGAGATGATATTGGAGTAATTTGAACCGCATTACAACTTGTTGTTAATTTCTTATGTTTCAAATATCCGCAAGATGAAGCTGCAATACTTCTTGACACCACATCGTTTACACTTAATAAATCTGTGTTGTTGTTTAGTGTTCTTTTGGCAATACCATATGAAATGGACGGGTACATAATTTCTGCATTTACTGAACTATGTCCCTGACCAAATGCATGTCCTAATTCATGTAAAATAACGGTTTCAAAATCATATTGATTAGAAGAAGGAGCCGCCGTTCCATAATTAAAATTCACACTAGGATTAACAACTATATCTATACCATCCGGTATAATAGGAGAACCTGAACATAAAGTATATGAAGAATAGGTCATAGCCAATGCACCTGAAGGTAATGGACAAGATGCCGTTGCAAATGAAATAACATTTGAGTTGTCAATTTGATTACTGCATGTTGTAGCCGTTGTATTTGAATTAATTGCGATGTTTATTCCTGTCTTACATTTCCATTGGTCTAACGCTCTTAAAAAACTTTCCTTAACTGGAGTATTGTTATTAAAATCTGTATTAAATGTAAATGTGTAGCCACCCAAGCCGTTTTGATCGATTAATGATATTTTATTTTTCTTGTATTCAAATTGATTATAAGTAATATTTAATGGAGTAATGGATGAAACTGTATAACCGGTAGAAGTAATTACATTGAAAGTTCCTGTACCTGCCCCGCCTTGTCTGTTTATAGAGGCACCTGGAACAATTACTTTAATTTCGCTGTTTGTCCATGATAAGATGTAAGTACTGTCCGGAACAGATGCAAATACGCTCGGTGATGTGCTGTTGGCATCTCTGAACTGAACGGTAGCTGTTCCGGTTCTTGTTCCAAATCCCCAGCCATTAATAGTTAAGACGCTCTGAGTACCTGCACTGATGGTAGCCGGAGTATATAAAGTAATGGCAGGATCACCCGTATTGTCCTCTGCGATTGTTAAATCAGGGTTGCTGAAACGATAATTTATACCCGTAACATTCTGAATTAAACTGTAAAGACTCGATTTGTCCTGATATTCGTCGAAAGGGTCGTTGTATTTTCCTGTAATCGGGTTCAATTCTATAAATCCTTGAGCCAGCGCATGTATTTCATACTGTTTTAAAGAACTGCTAAAATTTAATCCAACCGTATTATTGTTTAAAAAGAAAATACCTTTAGCGCCTTTCTTTAAGTCTGCATTTGGTTCAACAACCAGCATTTTACCATCTAATTCTCCTCCGGGGGTGATTATTTGTATGGTTGTGGCTGAACTTCCTTTTAATATACCATTTACCTGTATGGTGTTAACCGTATAAATAGCTGTTTTGTCTGAATTCCAACAGGAATGCTGGTCTGTTACAGTGCCGTCAATAATTGTTTCTGAATTTTTTACTCTGCTGTCGATGGGGACCTTAGTGAGTAAACAATTTGCGTTGCTACAATAGCTGTACGCTATTGCGAACAATAAGAAATAGGGTTTCATGTTATGTTATTTATGTTTCTAAAAAAAAATAGGGTATTGCAATATTAAACAGGATTTTTCAATTTGTCAATAGCTAATTACATATTAATGAAAATAATTAATTACTAAACAGTGTAAAACTATTATTTTTAGACCATGTTAGGTTTAAAATTAGCTACTGACCCCCGTTGGGTAAATTTAGCATCCATATCAATAGAAGCAATACTTACAGACCATGCATTTTGTGAGCAAAAGGCAACCACTAATTGTATTAGTTTGATACAATTATACCCGGAAAAGACATACTTAGTAGAAAAATTAGTACCTATTGTAAATGAAGAATGGTCACATTTTAAAATGGTCCTAGATGAATTAAAAAAGAGAAATTTACAATTAGGAGCACAGCGACAAGATAAATATGTGGTAGGATTGTATGAATTCTTTAAAAAAGGTGGCAGTCCGGACGATAGATTTTTAGACAGGTTGCTTTTAGCCGGATTAATTGAAGCAAGGAGTTGCGAACGATTCCGATTGTTATCATTAGAAATAAATGATCCTGATTTAAGACATTTTTACCATAAATTAATGATTTCTGAAGCAACACATTATCGTTT
>DAORIK010000040.1:0-19647 GCA_035438465.1 Chitinophagales bacterium
TTGAAAAATTAATCATCGACGTAAAAACAGATGGTACCATCCATCCGGAAGATGCGGTGAAAGAAGCAGCGAAAATCCTGATTCAGCACTTAATGCTGGTATCGGATGAAAATATCACCTTCGATTCTGAAGAAAAAGGACAGGAAGAAGTAGTAGACGAACATATCTTACACATGCGTAAGATTTTGAAAACACCACTGGAAGATTTAGACCTTTCCGTGCGTGCTTACAATTGTTTGAAAGCGGCTAAAATCAACTCTTTATCAGAATTGGTACAATACGATACAAACGAGTTATTGAAATTCAGAAACTTCGGACGTAAATCGTTAGTAGAAATCGAAGAATTAATCATTGAGAAAGGAATGCACTTTGGTATGGACCTTTCTAAATTCAAACTGGAAGATTGATAGTAAGCAGTAAGAAGTAGGCAGTAAGCAGTACTGCATACTCTGAGACTGCATACTGCATACTAAAAAAATATTAAGATGAGACACGGAAATAAAATAAATCACTTAGGCAGAAAATACGGACACAGAGCTGCATTGCTGAAGAATTTGTCTGCTGCATTATTCATGCATAAAAGAATCGAAACTACAGTAGCGAAAGCGAAAGAGTTGAGAGGTTATGTTGAACCTTTAATTACGAAGGCTAAAGACAATACGACTCACTCACGTCGTGATGTATTCTCTTACTTGCAAGATAAGTTTGCAACAAAAGAATTATTTGATGTTGTAGCTCCAAAAGTAGGAAACAGACCTGGTGGTTATACGAGAATCGTTCGTTTAGGACAAAGACAAGGAGATGCTGCTGAAATGGCAATCATTGAATTAGTTGACTTTAACGAAGTATATACCACTAAAACTTCTAAATCTGCTGAACCGAAAAAGAAAACACGTCGTTCAGGCGGTGCAAAAAAAGCGGAAACAGCCCAGGTAGTAGAGGAAAAAGCAGAAGAAGTACAGGCGGAAGTAGCAGATACAGTGGAAGAAGTAAAAGACGAGGTAACTTCTGCGGAAGAAACACCAACAGAGGAAAAAACGGAAGAACAATAAGAAATGATTTTTTCAACACATATAAAAGGATAGCATTATTTAGCTATCCTTTTTTTATTTTTGATAATGCGATTGTCTAAATACTAATTACTCAATACTCAACTATGCCCAATACACCAGCCATACTGCTACTTGAAGACGGAACCAGTTACACAGGATTTGCCTGCGGAAAAATCGGAACAGCAACAGGTGAAATCTGCTTCAACACTTCGATGACAGGATATCAGGAATTGTTTACCGACCCGAGTTATTTTGGACAACTGCTGATTTCTACCAATGTACATGTTGGAAATTACGGCATTAAAGAATCGGAAGCAGAATCCAGCCAGATACAAATTGCAGGACTGATTTGCAGAGATTACACGAATACTTTTTCACGCAAAAAGGCAGACAGTTCTATCGAAGATTATTTTATACAAAATAACCTCGTAGGTATCACCGGCATCGATACACGTGCAGTAGTTCGTCATGTGCGCGAGAAAGGTGCGATGAATGCCATCGTTTCTTCTGAAAATACAGACATTGATTTTCTTCAACATGAATTGAAAAAGGTGCCAAGCATGGAGGGTTTGGAACTTTCTTCTAAAGTAACAACCAAACAAACCTATGCTTTTGGTGATGCAAATGCGAAATATAAAATTGCAGCCTTAGATTTTGGAATCAAAAAAAATATATTGCGCAATTTTGAAAACAGAGATTGCTATGTGAAAGTATTTCCGGCAACAACCTCTTTTGCGGAGTTAAAAGAATTTCAGCCTGATGGTTATTTTATTTCCAACGGACCCGGCGATCCCGGCGTAATGGATTATGCAGTAGAAACAGTGAAGCAGATTTTAGAAGAAGACAAACCCTTGTTTGGCATTTGCTTAGGCAATCAGTTATTGGCGCGCGCTGTTGGAATTCCAACGTATAAATTACATCATGGACATCGCGGTGGCAATCATCCTGTGAAAAATTTAAAAACAGGCAAGTGCGAAATCACTACACAAAATCATGGATTTGCAGTGGATATGGAAGCCTTGAAAAAATCAGATAAAGCCGTGCTTACACATATCAACTTAAATGATAATTCTGTAGAAGGCTTGGAAATAGTAGGAAAGAAAGCCTTCTCCGTACAATACCACCCGGAAGCCGCTCCCGGCCCGCACGATTCAAGATATTTGTTTGATGAGTTTATGAAGATGATGGAATAAACGAACTTTTTCTGTTACTTAGTTGTTCTAAGGAAAGTAATAAAATTTTTATGATGGATGCAATTGTGCCTTTAGTTTCACTAATCGTGTTGGAAGTAATTTTAGGAATAGATAATATCATCTTTATTTCCATTTTGTCAGATAAGCTGCCGGACAATCAGCGAAACAAATTGCGGTTTTGGGGAATTGGGTTGGCTATGGTTATGCGTTTGTTATTGCTTGCATTTATTGCGTGGATTTTAAAATTAGATAAAACACTCTTCACCCTGTTTGATATAGATTTTTCCGGTAAAGGTTTGATATTGATTGCAGGTGGTTTATTCCTGTTGTACAAAAGCACTAAAGAAATTTATCATAAAACAGAAGAAGCGAATCAACCGGAACTTAACGTGCCGAAGAAAAGCAGCTTTGGTCGTTTGTTACTGGAAATTATCTTACTGGACTTAGTATTCTCTGTGGATTCTATTATAACGGCAGTGGGTATGGTGCAGGAACTTTGGGTAATGTACACAGCTGTTATTGTTACCGTAGGTATTATGCTGGTAGCATCCAAACCAATCAGCGATTTTATTAAAAAACATCCATCGTTCAAAGTTTTAGCCCTTTGTTTTTTAATGATGATAGGCGTTTCTTTATTAGCAGAAGGATTTCAATTCAAAATTCCGAAAGGCTATATTTATTTCTCTATGGCATTCGCTTTCTTTGTAGACATCATGCAAATGAAAACTATAAAGCAGCAATAATTATTTTACCCAATTTCATTCTTCAGTTTTTCTTCGTACATTTCAATATGCGAATTGCTGTTGCCATTTCATTTTTATTGCTGAGTATAAAAAATATGCAGGCGCAAAACCATTACTGGTCGCAGCAGTATGGCGCTGAAAATACGTTACTCGGTGGTGCTATGACGGCCGGTGCAAATGACAACAGTGCGATGTATTACAATCCCGCACGCTTGGGATTTATTGAATCACCCAAGATAAGTATCAGTGCCAATGCCTACGGCATCGATATCGTAAATCTGAAAAATGCAGCTGGTACCAAATTAGATTTAAAATCAGCCAAACTGATGTTATATCCGCAAATTGCATCCGGTTCCTTAATCATTAAACGAAATCCAAAATTCAAAATGGTATACGGTTCTCTGGTTCGTTATCGCACGGCATTGCACTACGAACAAACCAACACCATGAATTACGATGTATTTACAAGATTGCCCGGTGATGAATTCTATGATGCGCGGGTAGAGTATGATTACAACGGCATTGCCAACTGGTTTGGCGGCGCATTTGCCTATAAAATAAACGAGAACTGGTCATTCGGGTACACCCAATTTTTTACCTACATCAACCTGCAGTATCGTCAAAGCTATAATATCACCAGTGATAATAAAATCAGAAATACCTATTTTGTTTCATCGAATAACAACAACCTGAATTTTTCCATTAACAATGTAGGTGCTGTTGAGAAAGTGGGTATTGCCTATCAAAAGCAATCTCTGAAAAAAGACTCCCTTTTTTTTCGAGTCGGGTTAACCGGCACCATGCCATCCTTTAAGATTTTTAGTAAGAGTAAAGTGTATCAGTCGCTGGAGTTGAATAATGTAAGTGAACAGAATTTTTCTCCTACTGATTCTTTCAACTCTGTTTCGGTGGTGTTGAATAATTCTAACAGCAATATCAAAACTAATTTTAAAGACCCCGGTTCCATTGCATTAGGATTTGAAATTGAAAACAAAAAAATAAAATTTTGTACTACGGTAGAATATTTTATCAGAGTAAAAGAGTACAATATGATAAAGGATAATTCCAAAACAGTAGTGCGTCCTGTGCAGAATAATAATCCTACTTATGTGGAAGATTTTATGACGGTTAAACAATCCAATCAGCCGATTGTAAATGTGGCGTTTGGTTTTGAATATAAATTCAAGACGAAAATAAAAAGTGAAGATAAAACGCGTGCATGGAGTTTGTTGTTAGGTATCCGTACAGACTTTAACAATCATGATCAGGTGTATCGTTTGCAAAAATTAGAAAAAGGAACAGAAGATGCTTTTAATCCGGATAGCTGGAAATATATTCACTATTCTATTGGATGCAGTTTGGACAGAAAATCAGATAAATTCAGTTTCGGAATTGATTACGGAAAAGGACTGACGAGAAAAACCTTACAGGCTATTAATATTACGGAACCTTCTGCAGAAAATTTTTTACTGGGAGAAAAACAAAATTCAGTAATACCGCAAATTAATTCTATCAACTTTGTGATGGGTTACACTTATAAATTCAATAAGACAGACCGATTGATGAAGATACGGCCGTTGTAAAACCTGTGAGATTTTAAGCAACTGCTTCCACTTTCTTTCTTTTTTGCTGTTCGTGTAATTCTTTAAATAATCCACGTGCAATCAGTAACTTCATGATTTCGTTCGTGCCTGCATAAATACGAGCTACACGGTTATCTGCATATGCACGTCCGATGTAATATTCCCACATGTAGCCGTAACCACCATGTAATTGCAGGCATTCATCCACTAAATCAAAATGCATTTCTGTGCAAGATGCTTTTGCCATTGAAGCAGTTTCTGCACTCAATTCACCTTTGCAATATAATTCCACACATCTGTCTATGAAGGTCTGATGAATTTGTAATTTCGTAGCCAAATCCGCTAATTTGAATTGGGTATTTTGAAACCCTGCAATCGGTTGTTTGAATGCTGTACGTGAAGAAACATACTCAATCGTATTTTCCAACGCACCTTCAGCACCACCACAGGACATCAACGCCACAGACAAACGCTCGCGACCTAATTTTTGCATCATGTAAATAAAACCTTTCCCAACTTCGCCTAACAAATTCTCTTTTGGAATTTGAACGTTATCAAAAAACAATTCACAGGTATCCTGCGCTTTCATGCCTACTTTCTTAAATGGTTTTCCTTTAGAATATCCTGCCCGTGTAGATTCCACTAAAAACAAAGAAATACCATGGTCTTTTCCGTCGATGATGGTGCGCGCTGCAATTATTGCCATATCGCTCATGTAACCATTGGTAATAAATGTTTTTTGTCCGGTTATCGCATAATGATCGCCGTTATCAATCGCTGTTGTTTTTAATGCCTGTAAATCACTGCCGCAACTTGGCTCTGTCATACCGATAGCAGTAATCACTTCACCGCTGACCATTTTCGGCAGCCACTGATGTTTTTGCGCTTCCGTTCCATAATCAATAATGTAGGGTGCTACGATATCGGAATGCAGGAAGAAACCCGGACCGGTATAACCCGCTTTGGAAATCTCTTCCGTAATCAATGCACAAAAAGAAAAATCCAAACCGGCGCCGCCATATTCACTTGGAACATCTAAACATAACAAACCGGCTTCGCCTGCTTTTGTCCATACTTCACGGCTTACTTGTCCCTGCTCTTCCCATTCTGCATGGTAAGGCGTAATTTCTTTTTCGATGAACTGCTGACACATTTTTTGCAGCATTAAATGTTCTTCCGAAGAATAGATATCTCTTTTGAGTTTGATAGATGAAAACATAGTGTATTTGTTTTCTCAAAAATACGGAGAAAATGAAAGAAATGAAATTGTTCTGTGTCAAGAAAAGGTCAAAAAATGGGAAACTATGAGAGAGATAAAATATTTGTTTAAATTTATAAAAATTATAGTATGCCAGATGCTAAACAACGTTTCTCCTCCCGGGTAGAAAACTACATTAAGTACCGTCCGGGTTATCCGGAAGAAATTATTGCTACCCTGCAATTAGAAATCGGTTTAATGCCAAGTGACGTAGTAGCAGACATTGGAAGCGGTACCGGGTTTTCCGCTAAATTATTTTTGGAGCATGGAAATACTGTCTATGGTGTGGAGCCCAACGAACCTATGCGTAAAGCTGCTGAAGGATTATTGAGTGAATATGAAAATTTCAATAGTTTACATGGAAGTTCAGAAGAGACCAACTTAAAGGATAATAGTATTGATTTAATTGTATGTGCACAGGCATTTCATTGGTTTGACAGAGCTAAAACCAAACAAGAATTTCAGCGCATAGCCAACAATGGTGCACATTTAGCATTAATTTGGAACGATAGAAAAGAAACTGAACCTTTTCAGCAGGATTACGAAAAACTGATACAGGAATTTGCCATAGATTACAATGAAATCTCGCATCGAAACATCACTTCCGATATCATCAGCGATTTTTACGCACCTCATAAATTCAAAAAGTTCGTGCTGAACTACGAGCAGCACTTTAATCTGGAAGGCTTGATTGGACGCATTATCTCGTCTTCGTATATGCCCAATGAAGACCATCCAAATTTTCCACAGTTAAAAAATGCTATCGTGCATCTTTTTAATTCGTACGAACAAAACGGAATTGTTACATTTGCCTACGATACTTTAATTTTTCTAGGAAAAATTAAGTAGGCAGTAAATAGTAAGCAGTACGCAGTTAGAAAATGCTTCAGTTTACTGCCTACTGCCTACTAAAAAACTAAATACTTTAAAAATATGAGTCACATTATTTCCATTCACGCAAGACAAATTTTAGATTCACGTGGTAATCCAACTGTAGAAGCAGACGTAATTACCGAAAACGGTATAGTTGGTCGCGCAGCTGTTCCGTCAGGCGCATCTACCGGCACACATGAAGCGGTAGAATTACGCGATGGAGGTAAAGCCTATATGGGAAAAGGTGTTCAAAAAGCGGTAAGTAATGTAAATACATTTATTGCGGAAGCGTTGGTGGGCGAAAATGTATTGAACCAGCGTGAGATTGATTCTATATTATTAGAGTTGGATGGCACGGAAAATAAAAAGAAATTAGGCCGAATGCGATTTTGGCAGTGTCTTTAGCGGCAGCAAAAGCGGGCGCGCAGGTGGCAGGTTTGCCTTTGTACAGATATATTGGAGGAACGAATGCAAGAACCTTGCCGATTCCATTGATGAACATCTTAAACGGCGGCGCGCATGCCGACAACAAAATCGATTTTCAGGAATTTATGATTGTGCCGGTTGGTGCAAGCACATTTTCTGATGGTTTGAGAATGGGCGTGGAAATATTTCATAATCTTAAAAAAGTGTTGAAGGCAAAAGGATATTCTACGAATGTGGGCGACGAAGGCGGTTTCGCACCTGAAATAAAAAGTAATGAAGAAGCGATAGAAACGGTATTGAAGGCTATTGAAAGTGCGGGCTACAAATTGGGCGACCAGATAAAAATTGCGATGGATGCGGCTGCTTCCGAGTTCTATGATGTAAAAAAGAAAAAATACATTTTCAAAAAATCTGATAATAAGGTATTGTCATCAGAGGAAATGGTAGACTTTTGGGCAAAATGGGTGAAAAAATACCCTATCGTTTCTATCGAAGACGGATTGGCTGAAGACGACTGGAAAGGCTGGAAATTATTGACGGAAAAATTAGGTGACAAATGCCAATTGGTAGGCGATGATTTATTTGTAACAAATACAAAACGTTTGCAGGAAGGTATCGACAAAAATATCGCAAACTCCATTTTAGTGAAAGTAAATCAAATTGGTTCGCTGACAGAAACCATAGATACGGTGGATTTGGCACACAGAAATAGATATACATCCGTGATGAGTCACCGCAGTGGTGAAACCGAAGACAGCACGATTGCAGATTTAGCAGTTGCCTTAAACTGCGGACAAATCAAAACGGGTTCAGCATCGCGCAGCGATAGAATGGCGAAATACAATCAATTGCTACGTATTGAAGAACAGTTAGGCGAAGAAGCATACTATCCCGGCAAAGGATATAGATTTTTTTAAATATTCTGTTTCAATAGTATATTAAAACATGCAAACCACTAAAAACTTTTTAGTGGTTTTTTATTATATTTGATTATAAATAATAAATTATGAAGACAATTATTTATCCCATCTTACTGATATTAACTGCTGTATTTTCATTGAATGCATATACACAAAGTTATCCTGAGTTGATTAAATTAAGCAGAGCCGCTACTGAAGAAAATTATCTTGAAACAGAAACGAAATTTAATAAGACCGTAAAAAAACATCAGAAAGACCCTTATGTTTATTGCGAAAGATATTTCTTATACAGGAAATTTCATAAAGATGATTTAGCCTTAAATGACATCAGTAAAGCAATAGAATTGATGCCTTCTAAATATATCTTTTACGAAAGCAGAATTGATTTGTTGCTGGAAATGGATAAAACAACCGAAGCATGGAAAGATATAAATACCATTTATGCTATGGATGCTACTATTCCGGACGCGCATTACTATCGGGGATATTATTTTTTAATGTTAGATAGTTTGCAATTAGCTTTGAAGCATTATAATAAAGCTGTATCTATTTATGAAAGTAATCATGCACCGTGTTCCATCATGTCTAAGTGTTACAGATCCAGAGGACGGTTGAATTTTGCACTTGGTTATCTGAATGAGGCAATACACGATTTTACAAAATCACTGGCAAAAGTAAGAGAAAATAAAGTAGATAACCTTTTAATGCACAGAGCAAAAGCATTCATATCAATAAATGATACAAAAAACGGCTGGCAGGACATTGGGGCTGCATTTGCTTCAAAACCGGATACTATGACCTTAGCATATTTGTATGCTTTAAAAGGAAACAGCGAAGAAGTAAATACTTTAGCGTCTTTTATTGTTGCTCATCATACAAATTCACTGCATGAACATCGGTCAAATGTGTATAATGTTGCATGCATGTACGCTATTTTAAATAACAAAACAAAAGCATTAGAGTATTTAGAAAAATCACTGCAATTAGGATTCAATAAATTTAACTGGATACAGGTGGATTACGATATGAAGAATATAAAAGAACTTCCTGAATTTATAACTCTAATCAATAAATACAGGAAATAAGTATTGTAATACACAAAGGTTCAAAAATTCTAATTACTAATTACTAATTACTAATTACCTTTACAGTATGGCTATCGTTGATCCGAAATTAACAGAAAAGATTCCTGCCTTGTTTAGAAACAAGTTTTTCTTCTTGTTTTTGGGTTATTTTATTTATCTTTTGTTTTTTACACAAAATACGCTGATATCACAGGTAAAACTGGCGTTGCAGTTACGAGAATTAAATAAAGAAGAAGCATATTACACCAAAGAAATTGCTAAAGTAAAAAAAGAACAGAAAGAATTATTTTCCGGTATCGAGCAAATGGAAAAATATGCACGCGAAAATTACTGGATGAAACGCGACAGCGAAGATTTATATATTTTTATGGAGGAAGAGCAATAAGAAAATTAGCTAATTTTACAAGTTTTCTCCCTAACTTTAATCGTCAATTATTCATCGTTAATCGTTCATCAGTCGATATGAAATCACTCATCGTTTATTCTATTCCGGCATTTTTTATTTTAATCGCCATCGAGCTAATTATAGATAAAATAAAGAAAACACATTTGTATCGGCTGAATGATATGGTCAGCAATATCAATACAGGTATTGTACAGCAGGTAACCGGTGTATTGCTGAAAATACTGAATATAGGCGTCTACATCTGGATTTATGAAAATTACAGAATCACCACCATTCCATTAACCTGGTATTCCTGGATTTTATTATTACTGGGTGTTGACTTCTTTTATTACTGGTTTCATCGGCTATCACACGAAGTAAGTGTATTGTGGGGAACGCATGTGGTGCATCATCAAAGCGAAGAATATAATTTATCAGTGGCGTTGCGCCAATCTGCCACACAAGTATTCGGCTCCTTCTGGTTTTATTTGCCATTGGCATTTATTGGCTTTGACCCTGTTGCATTTATTACGGTGGCACAAATACAAACGCTGTATCAATTCTGGATTCACACCAGATTAATTAAGAAAATGCCTGCCTGGTTCGAATTTGTATTTAATACACCATCACATCACCGTGTACATCATGGTGTAAACCCAAAATATATAGACAAAAATCACGGTGGTACATTCATTATTTACGACAGAATATTCGGCACATTTCAGGAAGAAGAAGAGGAAGTGCATTACGGTATAACCTCTCAATTAAAAAGCTGGAATATTGCCATAGCCAATTTTGATTACTATGGATGGATCGTAAAACAACTGACGCATGTAAAAAATATAAAAGATTTTTTTCTAGTCTTGCTGAAACCACCCGGATGGAGACCGGCATATTTGGGCGGTCCAATTGTACCAAAAGAAATAGATACCACACGCGAGTTATATGATGCCGATACGAAACCTACTATGCATATTTATATTGTCGTACAATTTATTTTGCTGCTGGCTTTCGTTTCTTATTTTTTATTCGGAATTGAAAAATTCAATTTTGAAAAACAACTCGTTGGTATAGCATTCATTGTTTTATCTACCATAACCATTGGAACTTTATTTGAGCAAAGAAAATGGGCTGCCATACTAGAAGTGATTCGGCTGCTACTGGCAATTCCTGTGCTCTATTTTCTGATTTTCTATAAATAACAGAGCAGTTATATATTTACCGAATGTCTGCTTCATAATTTGACATATGTTAAGAATCTCATAGATTGCAATGCTTACAGCAAAATAAAATATTCTTATCTTCGCACCTTCAACTAAGTTGAAAGAATGCCGTAATAAACTATTGAAAATATTGGTACATGTAAAATGAATCCTGGCGATTCCATGTACACAATTAAAAACAATAGAAATAATACATGAAACAACTTTTAGTACTTATTATTTTATGTGCACTTATCTCTTCCTGTAGAAACAAACAGGAAAAGCAGATTATTGTGCAAACAGTTCCTAAAGATTCACTCGTAGAGGAAAAGTGTATTAATGCTGAAGCAATTGAATTTTTAGGGATAGAGGTGGACAGTTTGTGTGTAAAAGAAAAAGAATTCAGTAAGAAAGATAATATGCAGAAACTATTCAGAATATTAAAACTGGATAAATATCAGTATGCGCAGTTTTTGGAAGACACAAAAGAGTATACGGATTTTACCAGCATAAAACCAAAGCAAAAATATTTCATTATAACAAAAGAGACAGACACGTATTCCGAATTACAATATTTAATTTTTAAACTATCCGATTTTGAGTATGTGATTGCTAATTGTACAGATACAACGCTGGTAGAGTTTAATGCACCAGCAAATGACAGTGATACTAAGAAAAAGAAAAAAAAGGCAAAGAAAATAAAACCCGTTTTTTATCATCCAATTCAAGTTTCATTTTATGAAAAACAAATTGATACCACTGAAATAAAATTTGCTGCTGTTATTCAGAAATCAGTATCCAAAACATTTAAAGAAAATAAACTGGACCTGAAATTAATAGAGAAACTGAATAAAGCCTATAATGGAAAATTTAATATTAATAGTTTGCGCAAAGGTGATACGCTGCAGTTTATTTATGATCAGTTAAGTATTAACGGCAGGTTTTTAGAATATGGACACCTAAAGGCAATTTGCTGTAAAACAAAAAAGAAAAGTCTTTATGCAGTGGATTATTTTATAGAAGACGACAGCAGTTATCAGTTTGCGGATGATAAAGGAAGATATTTAAAAACTGCCTTTGTAAAATCACCCTTACAGAAAGGTGGCAATATTGTTTCACGTTATAATTTACATCGTTTTCATCCTGTTCTGCAAGTAGAAAAAGCACATCTCGGCACTGATTTTGCCGCACCAAAAGGTTCACCGATTATTGCAACTGCAAGCGGCGTAGTAATCGCAGCACAGTTTACACAAAACAACGGCAACTATGTGAAAATACGTCACGATAAAATTTATGAAACACAATACCTGCATATGAGTAAATTTGCACGTGGCATTCGCAATGGTGTACGGGTACAGCAAGGGCAAGTGATTGGTTATGTTGGAAGCACAGGCCTGGCAACAGGTCCGCATGTATGTTATCGGTTTTGGAAACGCGGAACACAGGTAGATCCTCTAAAAGAGAAACTGAATATCATCAAACAAATTCCAAAAAACGAATTGGAGAAATACCTGAAACATTTTTCAGTTACAAAGTCTCAATTAGAAAAAATACCGGTTGTTTAATTTACCGGATTCGCCACTACTTTGTTTTTAATCGGATTCAGTGATTTAAGGTATGCATAAATTGCCCTCAAATCGGTACTGTCCATCCCGGCATACATATTCCATGGCATTATAGACTGATAATCTTTTGGCGATTTATAGTCGGCAAGTTTTGATTTATCTTCAAACACCTTGAATTTACTCACAAATACATCTTCCGTCCAATAGCCGATGCCTGTTTCTTTGTCAGGAGTTATATTTGCAGAAACTATTTTTTTAGGTCCGGGGAAATTAAACTCCCTTCCACCCGCAAAGTCCATGCCTTCTACTTTTTTGCCATTGATAGCATTTGTGTGGCATTCGGCACAACCTGCCGCATTCACAATATAAGCACCATATATTGCATTCACAGCTTTCTCAGGTCTTTTAGTAAAAGACGCATCCTTTGGAATGGTATTCAAAAGTAAGCTAACAGGGAATTCAGGTTCAGAAGCCGGTACTTCATTTTGAATAGGTTTTAAAGTTCTGATGTAAGCAATGATGGCAATGATGTCATCTTTATCCATATGCGCGTAATATGGATATGGCATTACCGGGAAGAACGCCTTTCTGTCTCGGTTAACTCCACAGGAAATTGCACGCAGTAACTCGCCATCTGTCCATTTCCCAATGCCTTCCGGTGTGATATTCTTTGCATAAAATGAACCCGGAAAACCAAACTCTTTAGTGAATGCGTCACCACCCATTCCCTCTGTACCGTCAACGAGTGGTCCTGAAAATTTACTCCAATCCCTTTTAGAATGGCAGTCAATACAAACCGTAACATGATTTGCAAGATATTCGCCTCGCTTTATCATCTCAGGGGTTGCTATAATCTTCAGGTCTTCAGGTTTTCCAACATCCGGAAGTAGTAGCTTTACATAAGCTAATGCACCTGCAATCACAATAACAAGGATAGCAAGTATGCGTTTTATCCATTTTATCATAGAATTTAGTTTTTGTATGATACTAAATTATAATGCGTTTAATAAAATTCCAAAAATTGTGTGTTAAGATTTAACAGAATGAACTAAAACATTTATAACTTGTTTTCTTTCTATGATGGGTCAAACATATCTTTCTGCTATTGGAATTATTTTCCTGTTTATGTGTTATGTATTTATACTGGCGCAAATATTTAAGAATAATAGTATAGTAGATATTTTCTGGGGACTTGGATTTGTAGTTGTTATTATTTATTTCACGCTAAATTCAAATTCTTATATTGAGCGTCAGGCTGTTTTACTTACCAAGCACCTGGTTAATTTGTGTGTTATTATTTGGGGACTACGGTTAGCAGTATACATATATACAAGAAACAAGGGTAAAGGAGAAGATTGGCGCTATATTAATTTCAGGAAATTATGGACTAAGCATAATATACCGCAATGGTTGGGAGCATTTTTACAGGTTTTCATGCTTCAGGGCTTTTTTATGTTTATCGTTTCATTGCCTGTAATACATGTCAATGCATCCTTCTCCGGAATAAATTTTCTAACTATAGTAGGTTTAATTATTTGGATAATTGGTTTTGTTTTTGAAGCACTTGGTGATTATCAGTTAGCGGCATTCAAGAAAAATCTACAGAATAAAGGCAAAATCATGCGTTATGGACTATGGAAATATACACGTCATCCAAACTATTTTGGGGAGATGACCATGTGGTGGGGAATCTGGCTGATGTCCTTTAACTTTTTTACTCCGCTACAAACTATCATCAGTATAATCAGTCCGCTAACGATTACATGGTTGCTAACGAAAGTTTCAGGTGTTCCTATGCTCGAGAGTAAATACAAGAACGATGCAGAATACATGGAATATGTAAAAAATACGCCTTCGTTCTTTCCTAAATTTCGTCGATGATAATTTTACATCAACTGTAAAATAGATAGATTGATAAATATCATAAACCTAATCGCTAAATATTTCTATTTTTGGAGTTCTAAATAAATAACAGCGAAGAGGAAATGAATCAGGACACACAAGATACCTATAATGCACCCGATACAAGATATTATCAAACCAGAGAAGAATTTAATATTGCTGTTGGAAAAGATTTTATTAAGAATGCCAATCAGACAACCCAGAAAAAACAAAAGTTTTTAGTTTGCCTGTCACATGGTCAATCACCTTCTTGGGTATATAAAAACATCTCTGATTATTATCATAAAATCAAGAATCCAAAAAGTATTTATTATACGTTCCTTAATTCGCCTCTCAAAAGTCAGGAAGGATTGGAAGATATATTTGATGCGGTAGCCTTTTTAAGGAAATTATTACAGAAAGGATTAATTACAGAGGAACAGATACTCGGCGGGAATATTAATGACGAATTTACGGATGAAAGAACCGCGGAACTTAATGAATGTATCCATTCCTTTTTACGGGAGCAAAATAAAACGGGATTTGATTATGTATTTCTGGCCACTAATCCGAAAGGCAGAATAGGCGGCATTGAACGAAACTCCAAAGCATTCGAGTCTGAAGATATATTTGCCACAGTAGTACTCAATAAGGAGAAAAAGATAACGGTAACTCCGTATTTTTTACTGCAATCCAAACGCATAGCATTCCTTGCCACGAAATCAGATAAACGTCGCCCGCTGGCATGGCTATACAGCACTACAGGTAAACCAAATGAAAGCCCGAGTTTTATCAGATTTATTGATAACGTCAAGCAGCGAATGACCGTTTTTGTGGATGATAAGGCACTTACATGGCCGGAGATTGAAGTAAAAAGAGAAACACCATATGGCACCAGCAATATTGTAATCGATTTGGCAAATCCGTACAAGGAAAATGCAAAGGAAAAATTGCCGGTAGTTTTACTGATTCATGGCTTTCTCGGGTTGAATTCTTTCGATGGATTATTAACCTCTATTCCCTCTACCAAATATATTGCAGCTGCCATGCATTACGGCTCCATTCCTTCTGATTTACCCATAAATGACTATTCAGAACATGTAGCAAAAAATATAAATGCTGTAGTTGATTATTTTGGAATTAAAGGACATCCCGTTTACATCTTTGATCATTCCATGGGCAATATTTATTTTCTGATGATTGATAAAAACATAGATGCCTATCCTGCAATAAAAAAATACCTGCGCGGAAGAATAGGAGCTAACCCTTTTTTCGGTGAAGAAGCCAAGCATGCATTGCTGGGTTTTATGGATAATGTTATAATTCCGTCTATGTCTTTCTCTTCTAATATTGTAGAGAAGTCTGTTTTAGTAACTCTAAGAAGAATTATTCCGCTGGATTCCAAAAGTGGTGTTCGCAGAAGAGGAATTGATTTATCAAAAAGACTTATCGGACAGGAATCTTCTTCCGATAATAATATCTGGAAATTAGTAAAAGAGCGAATTGTATATTTAATGACTAACATGGACTCCCTGCCCCACCTGAACCGAATTCCAATTGAAAAAGCATTAAACAAAGTGCCGTCAAAAGTATTCGCCATTCAGTCATATTCTGCATTGGAAGTGTCTAAAACATTTGACCATCAAACAGGATTGAATAATATGCCTAAAAATAATATTCCAATCCTCATCTTAAAAAGTGAACGTGATGGTGTCGCAAAATTTGTTTCCCGTTTGTATAATGAGAATGGCGTTGAGGTGAGAGATATAACAGACCAAAATGAGAAAGATTTGTTCCGGGAACATTTATACCATATGGTACACCCGCAGCAAACCGCCAAAATTATTGATGAGTTTATAATGTGTATAGAAAATAAAGCGGTTCGGAATATTTAGCGAATGTTTTTTCTTATTTTCTTAACTTCTCCTGTTAAAACAAAATCATAAAAATCCGTTTTACATGTGTAATTTTGTATCCACATGAAATTTACGCGAGAACAAATATTAAAAGCACTTTCAGAAGTAGAAGATCCGGATTTTAAAAAAGATCTGGTGACACTGAATATGATAAAAGAGTTGTCATTTACCGATGATGAAATCAAATTTACCATTGAATTAACTACGCCTGCCTGTCCTTTAAAAGAACAACTCGAGAACGATTGCAGAAATGCCATCGCTCAATTGGTATCTAATGAAGTAAAAGTAAGTATTGATTTTTCTTCAAGGGTAACCACTTTGCGCGATGTCAAATCAGATATTTTACCAACAGTAAAAAATATTATTACTGTTGCATCAGGTAAAGGTGGTGTTGGAAAGTCAACAGTATCT
Organism: Chitinophagales bacterium; assembly: GCA_035438465.1. Lineage (GTDB taxonomy): Bacteria > Bacteroidota > Bacteroidia > Chitinophagales > JADIYW01 > JADJSS01. The sequence goes on from DAORIK010000040.1 coordinate 16,494, forward strand.
GTAAATTTAGCATTAGCCTTATTACGAACAGGTGCTAAAGTAGGTTTGATAGATGCCGATATTTACGGTCCTTCCGTTCCTACTATGTTAGGTTTGCAACACGCAAGACCAAGTATTCAAAAAGTAGAAGATAAAAACAAAATCGTACCGGTAGATTATCTCGGTATGCAGGTAATGTCTATAGGTTTTTTAATTCAGGATAAACAACCCGTCGCATGGCGCGGACCAATGGCCACATCAGCCTTGCGTCAAATTATCACCGATGTGTTGTGGGATGATTTAGATTATTTGATTTTAGATTTACCACCCGGCACAGGCGATATCCATTTAACGTTGGCACAATTAGTTCCTGTAACAGGCGCTGTAGTAGTCACTACACCGCAGGAAGTAGCCCTGGCAGACGCCCGTAAAGCCATCGCTTTTTATCAGCTGGATTCTATAAAAGTAAATGTGCTTGGTGTGGTTGAAAACATGTCCTTCTTTATACCGGACGAATTGCCGGATAAGAAATACTATATTTTTGGAAAAGGTGGTGGTCGATTATTAGCACAGCAGTTTGAAGTGCCTTTTTTAGGCGAATTGCCTATTGAGCAGGATATTCGCGAAGGCGGAGATTTGGGTAAACCGATTGCTTTGCAAACAGCTACCTCAGGTGCTAAAGCTTTTGAACAATTAGCACAGAATGTAGCACAACAAATTGCCGTACAAAATGCACAATTAGAAGTAATGTCGTAACTTTATGTCAATGACTGTAGAAATAAATAAACACCAATTACACGACAGGGTAGAAGCTGCGCTGAATAATATCCGTCCTTTTTTGCAATCGGATGGCGGTGATATCGAGTTACTGGAAGTAAGCGATGATTTGATAGCGAAAGTAAAATTAGTAGGTGCCTGCGAAATGTGTAAGATGAGTGCATCGACCATGAAAGCAGGTGTGGAGGCCACCGTTAAAAATTTTGTTCCTGAAATTATTGCTGTAGAAGCCGTATAAAAATGACTCGCCAACAACTTATCCAGCAAATCAACAAAAAGAAATCTTATTTGTGCGTTGGTTTGGATACGGACATCTCCAAAATTCCTTCTCATTTATTAAAATACAAAAACCCCGTTTTAGAATTCAATAAGCAGATTATCGATGCTACTTATGATGTATGTGTTGCCTATAAACCTAATATTGCTTTCTACGAACAGTACGGCGCGAAAGGCTGGGAAACACTGGAGAAAACGGTAAATCATATTCCTGCAAACTTATTTAAGATTGCGGATGCCAAACGCGGAGATATCGGCAATACATCCAATATGTATGCAAAAGCATTTTTCGAACACCTGCCTTTTGATTCCATTACGGTAGCCCCTTACATGGGCGAAGATTCTATCAAGCCGTTTCTGGAGTTTAAGAATAAATGGGTGATTATTTTAGGACTGACCTCCAACAAAGGCGCGCAGGATTTTCAGTTTTTGAAATCGAATAAAAAGCCTTTATTCCAAAACGTGATTGAAAAGTGCATGCAGTACGGAACGGCAGAAAATACCATGTTTGTGATTGGCGCGACGAAAGAAGCTTATTTTGAAGAAATACGCAAATTTTGCCCCGACTACTTTTTCCTCGTACCTGGTGTAGGTGCGCAAGGCGGCGATTTGCAGAAATTATCTCAGTATGGCATGAATAAAGACTGCGGTTTACTGGTAAACGCTACCCGCAGTATTATCTATGCTTCCAATGGAAAAGACTTTGCCGAAAAAGCAAGAGAAGAAGCCTTGCGTATGCAAAAAGAGATGAAGAAATACCTGAAAGAATACCGTTAATTTTTTTTAACCACATAGTCACATAGTTTTTTCGCATAATGTCTTCAATAAATGGTATCTCAAGATTTATATAGAAACTTAGCTTTTACACATAGTCAGGCTATGTGAGAATTTTGAATTCCTATGCAAATCTTTTTCTAACCTGTTATTCTATGTCCCTGTGTGGTTAAAAATCACTTTGTCGAGATAATAATTATTTCACACAACAATTATTTAAAACAAAAGTCGATAATCTGTGTTATATTTGTTGAAATGAAAAAATTGAATGCTATACATAATGCAGCATGTTGTTGCTGTTGCCTTGCCCAAGTGGTGAGCTAGTATAGTATGTGAATCAGCAACAAAATAAATGCAACATATAAAACAGCCTCACCAACACGGTGAGGTTTTTTTATTTACGCTTATAATTGTCTAAGACAATACTATGAAAAACTAAAATAAATAGAATAAGAATAGAGATTGTTACTTAGGTATAAACTATGTGTCTATGTGGTTAAAATTAAAAATCTAAAAATGCAAACAATAATAAATACTCAATTACAAGATAAACTTCGGCAAGTCGAGAAATTTATCGGTAACACACCATTGTACCCTGTTACTAAATTACACACTAAAAAAAACGTAAAAATTTATGCAAAGCTGGAATGGCAGCAATTGTCCAATTCAGTCAAAGCACGTGCAGGCTTCAATATCATCAAGAATACCATTTTAAACGGCGACATCAATGAATATAAAGGTTTGATAGATGCCTCCAGCGGAAATACAGCTGTTGCGTATGCAAGTATAGGCGCTAAATTAGGTATTCCTGTTACCTTATGTGTTCCTGAAAACGCATCAGCAACAAAGAAGAATGCATTGCAAGCTTTAGGAGCAAACATCGTTTTTACGTCTAAGTTTGGAGGCACTGATGAAGCACAGCAAAAAGCAAAAGAGCTCAGCGAAGAAAATCCGCTGCAGTATTTTTATACCAATCAATATGCGAACGACAACAACTGGAAAGCGCATTACAATGGAACCGCCATCGAAATCTGGAATCAGACGAAAGAGAAGGTCACGCACTTTATTGCAGGTCTGGGAACATCGGGAACCTTTGTCGGCACCGGCAGAAAATTAAAAGAACTGAATAACGAGATTCAAACCATTTCATTGCAACCTGATTCTGCGATGCACGGACTGGAAGGCTGGAAGCATCTGGAAAGTGCTATCGTGCCGAAAATTTATGACAGCACCATTGCAGATGAAAATTGGTTTGTTGATACGTATGAAGCCTTTGATTTAATTAAAGATGCGGCAAAATTTGAAGGCTTGTTATTGAGTCCATCATCGGCAGCCAATTTATTAGGCG
>DAORIK010000041.1:0-19591 GCA_035438465.1 Chitinophagales bacterium
CTCGACCATCACGGTCGCGGAACTCGCGCTGCAGGGCAAGCTGATCGCATCCTCCACCTTCAAGAATACCAGCGTGTTCACGCTGGTGGCGCTGATGTATCTCACCATGAGCATTCCGCTCATTCTTCTGGTCCGTCACTTCGAAAAGCGCGCGGCCCGGAAATGATCGAACTCTCCGACGTGCACAAGAGCTTTGGCAAGGTCGAGGTGCTGAAGGGCATCACGGCCTCGGTCGAAAAGGGCGAGGCGGTGGGGATCGTCGGTCCCTCGGGCTCGGGCAAGTCGACCATCCTGCGCTGCATCAACGCGCTCGAAACGCACGATGCGGGTGAGATCCATGTTGACGGCCAGCGCGTGGACCGCGGGCACGACTCCATCCACGCCATCCGCACGCAGGTGGCCATGGTGTTCCAGCGCTTCAACCTCTTTCCGCACCGCATCCCGCTCGACAACGATTTCATCAAAGTTATATCATCTTCTGTGAAGTGAAATCTTTCTAAATCATTATCTGAATATTTAACAGGCTTATCTGTAATATCATCTAATGTTATCAGATATTTGTAAGTATTTGCATTTTTATAGACTACATTATTATTATTAATGTAAGTTAGAAGGAAAAATAAAACTACAGACAGTACAAGTAAACCCATATCCAACTTCTCTATTTCTTTTTTTAACCACTTAAAAAGAAGTACCGCTATATAAAACGCAATAAATATGTAAAAAGTGTCTTTTCTTATAAGAATTATTAAAACTATAAAAATAAAAGCGAGAAAATACTTTCTTCTTTTTGGCAGGTTACTTAAAATACAAAATAGTGCGGCAGCACAGGATAACAAAGCAACGATAGTATATTGTACTTTTACAATACACAATGCAGAAAATCCAAATATCAAAAAAACAAACAATAGGGAATATGATAAAAAATTGAGTTTCGTGTCATAAATAAACACAAGATAAATGGTAAATAATGCCAAACATTGAACAAACTGCAGATATACGGTATACCAGTTTATTTGAGCTGAGATCAGGAACATTTTTTTTAATAAAATGGCTATTATTAAATTTGTATGCATAATATTCAGGGACGGCTTGCCCGACAAAACGCCAGAACTTATAAAATACATCGCCTGATCATCATTGTTATCAAAACTAATTGGGAAAAATAATAAAAGTAAAAGCAGTATAATGCCGCTAAAAAACATTAAGAAATACTTATATTTATGCATACAGATTTTTTGTTTTATAAATGTATGCATTTTTTAGTCTATGGAAAAATGGTTCACACATCATGATTTGCATCAGATTTTATTTCTTAATGATATATTGTTAGGTCCAATTTTCATTTTTATCATTTATCTTTTTGCTAAAAAATATATTGCAGGCAAAAAATCAATTCTTTATCATAAATATTTCGTTCCTGCCTTAATGTTACGATTATTCTCAGCTATTATAATGGCTTGTGTTTATCAATTTTACTATAAAGGAGGAGATACATTTACATATTTTGCCTTTACGCAAGGTCTTCGTGAAATCTTTAGTGAAGATAAAGTTGCATTTTTTAAAATTGCATTTGATCTAAAACACAACGCATTCACTGCTATATATTATATGGGAGAGGATTGCGGATTTTTTTTTAATCCTAGTTCTAACTTAACTATTTGGATTTCTGTATTTTTAAGTTATCTGTTTTTTAATACTTATATACTAATTTCTTTTGCCTTTAGCATTTTTTGTTTCTATGGCTGCTGGAAAATCTTTTTATTATTTTGTAAAATTTACCCTCACCTTTCAAAAGAATTTGCAATTGCATGTTTATTTCTACCGTCCGTTTGTTTTTGGGGGACAGGCATATTAAAGGATCCAATTTGTTTAGGGGCATTAGGAGCACTTACTTACCATGTCTATAAACTATTTTTTGAAAAAACTAAAATTTTAAGAAGAATCCTTGTAATTGTTATTTGCTTCTGGCTGTTAAAAATAATAAAGGTTTATATTATATTATCTTTTATGCCGGCTTATTCATTCTGGATAATTTTCCGGTACAAAGAAACACTAAAGAGTCAATTTATAAAATCTTTAATGAGCCCATTTTTATTTGTAATCTCCGTAAGTATGGGAATATTCATTTTTATTAAAATTGCACAATATTCTGAACGGTACGCATTTGATAATCTAGTAAGAACAGCAAAAGATACTCAAAACTGGATTTATCTATCCTCACAGGCTTCAGGAGGTTCTGCTTATTCTTTAGGTGATGTCAGCTATACGCCACTAGGTATGTTAAAGGTGTTTCCAAAGGCTGTAAATGTTGCGTTATTCAGACCATATTTATGGGAAGCAAAGAAGCCTATTTTAATTCCTGCAGCTCTCGAAGGATTAATTTCTTTGTTTCTTACGATACGCTTATTATATAAATGCGGTTTTACTCGATTTGCAAAATTAATTATTGGAAATCCGGAGGTACAGTTTTGCTTAATTTTTTCTGTAATCTTCGCCTTTTCCGTTGGGTTTACCAGTTTTAATTTTGGTTCATTGGTGCGTTATAAAATACCGTTGATGCCCTTTTATTATATCGCATTATTTATTTTAGCAGACAAAGAAAAAACTCCGGAAACTCCTTTACAAAGAAATTCCGTAAAATTAAAACCGCCTGTTCCTAAGAAGGCTCCTGTTTAGTTGTTTTATTCCAAAAATATGCCAGTGAAATTCCGGCAATAATATGCCAGATTCCCCACCATGCTGCAATTAATGCCATTCCGCCATTGCCTTTAAAGAAAGTCATTACTAAAATTAAGCCTAATCCTGAATTATGAATACCGGTTTCTATGGATATGCTTCTGCAATGCGTTTCAGGCAATTTAAATAATCTTGGAAATAAATATCCGAGTAAGAATGCCAGTGTGTTCTGTAAAAAAACAACCCAGAAAATTTGAGGTAAATACTCAATAAAAACATTTCTGTTTGCAATAAATGCACCAATCAGAAAAATAATAAAAAACAATAATGCCAGTACTTTTACCGGTTTGTTGATTTTTTGAATGATTTCAGGAAAATATTGTTTCAGCAAGATTCCTGAAAACAATGGCAACACCAGCAATAAGATAATAGAACCTAATAAATACCAGAAAGAAATATGAATCTCCTGTAACAATGTCTGTGTAGGTGTATAATGTGATGCATATAAATAAAAGTTAAACGGCGTGGTAATACTCGCACTCAGCGTAGAAATGGCTGTAATGGTAATGGATAACGGAATAAATCCTTTTGCTAAATAAGATACATACGTTGACATATTTCCGCAAGGACAAGCAGCTACTAACATCATGCCCATCGCAATCGATGCCGGGGGTTTTACAGCCAAAATCAGCAGAAATGTAAACAAAGGCAATATTATTATCTGTGAAATACATCCGATAATAACTGACTTCGGATTGGTATAAAGTGTTTTGAAGTCTTCTTTTTTAATATCAATGGCAAGAGAAAAAAGAATAAAGGCAAGGCATATTTTCAGCAGTATCAAACCGTCATTTCCGGCGTTTATTTGTACCTGATCTAAGGAGGGCATATATAAAGAATTTCAATTACGATGTCCAGCAAACCATGATTTCTCTTGGTCCGTAATAGGGCAATCTGCCATGCGATGTAGAAAAATTATCTATACAAATAATATCCCCTTTCTTCCAGGGTTGTATTACCATGTTTTTCCAAATGACATCTTCAATGTGTTCAACATAATTATCCGGAATAGGTGAATCATCACCGAAGGTAACATGCATACTCTGATCATTCGGATTTTTAGTTAGTTTTTTGTACCAAGTCATCAATTCCAGCAACATACTATATTTAAAAGTTTCCCAGCGTTTTTGTCGCTTGTGAATCTTATGATACTCTGCTGCTGCTGCACTCACATGAAAAACCTGCGTATGATTAAACCAGACTTTCTCTCCTGTTTTAGGATGCACTTTTACTGCATCGCTTTTGTTTGTCAACCGCAATCCATCATTTTCTTTCCACTCACAGATAATATCGTTTTCTGCACATTTCTTTTCTATAACAGCTTTATCGGTCGTATGAAACATATCCAACCAGCTTTTCAACTGAAAACCACTTCGGCTTTTATCCTCCGGTGACGAATAATTACGAATATGCTTTACGCCTTTCCGCTCAAATTCTTCTCTTATTTTCGGATCTAAATCCTGATATACTTTTCTGAAATCACAAACAGGTGTTTCGCCACCATACTCAGGTTCAATATGACAATAAAAAAACAATCTGCGCGGTGCGGATGGCAAAAAACTCATTTCACAGTGCTGCATAATCGGATAATGGCCCGGCAACTCACTGGCAGAAAACACAAATCCTGATTTTTTGTCGCGTGGCGAGGTGCCCATATAGTCGTCTTTCAAATCATTATCTACAGCTTTTGCTATACTTTCAAAATCTTCCGGCGTCTGAATATCAAACCCTCTGAATAACACGGCACCCGATTCTGTAAGTTTTTCTTCTACCGTTGGTTTGTTTTCAGTAATCCATTGTATCAGGTTCTGCCTGCTGCTATCACCATTTTCGGGCGATACTACTAAAGGTAATTTGGTGCTTTCTGAAAAATAAGTTAAGTTCATTATCTTGCGAATTAAAAATGCATTTAAATCTACTGTTTTCTATTCTTTTTTACTAATTATTGCCGCTGATTTTTAATGATAAAATTTCAAAGAAAAAATATAGAAACGAAAAGATTGTTATTACAACCTTATTCTTTAAACTACTATAAAGAAGTATTTTATTTAATCCAAAAAAATAAAATCCGGTTAGTACATAGTTTTCCAAATTTATTAAAAGCTACTGAAACTTTAGAAAACACTAAGGAGTATGTACAACAGAAAATATTTGACTGGAATAAAAACAAAGCCTATGGATTTCATATTTTCTATAAAGCATCTCATCAACTTATCGGACATTTTAATCTAAAAGATATTGACTGGAAAGCCGGGCAATGCGAACTTGCCTATTTTATTGATGAGAATTTTGCAAAAAATGGTTTGATAACAGAAGCCATGAACGAGCTCTTAAAGAAATGCTTTATAGAAATAAGATTTAAACGTGTTGTTGCACGTATTGTTACAACAAACATTGCCAGCCAGAAAGTAGTTGAAAAATCCGGACTTAAATATGAAGGCGCATTTTATAACGATTACACAACTTATGATAACCTGACAGTAGATACTTACCGCTATGGGATTTCTGTTGAGGATTTTGAGAAAATAAAAGCCTGAAATTTTTATTTACATTTTTTATACCTGTGACAATCCACTATATGGTCGTTTACCAATCCTGTAGCCTGCATGTGCGCATATAATGTGGTGGATCCTAAAAATTGAAAGCCTCGCTTTTTCATATCTTTTGCAAGGGCGTCGGATTCCGGAGATGTTGGCGGACACTCACTCAGTGTTTTCCATTTATTCACCTTTGGTTTCCCGTTTACAAAACTCCAAATGTATGTTGAAAAACTGCCGAATTCTTTCTGCACTTCTATAAATCGTTTTGCATTATTCACTGTTGACGCAATCTTGGCTCTGTTGCGTATAATACTTGCATCCAGTAATAACTTTTCAATTTTAGCTTCATTAAATTTTGCTACTTTTTTATAGTCGAAGTTGGCAAATGCTTTACGATATCCTTCTCTTCGCTGAAGAATTGTCCACCAGCTTAATCCTGCCTGCGCGCTCTCCAGCACCAGAAATTCAAATTGCTTGGCATCGTCATACACGGGTATTCCCCATTCTTCATCATGGTATTTTTCATATAATGGCTTACCTACACACCAGCCACAACGTGGTTTATCGCTTATCATTTTTACATTTTTATGCTACTAATTACAGTAATTTTCACGAATAATAAAAATTATTTGCTCATTTTTGTAATGAATGAAATCTATATCTTCTTTACAAAACCCATTGATTAAAAAGATTCTGCTCTTACAGGAAAAATCAAAATATCGAAAAGAAGAAAACTTATTTATAATTGATGGGTGGAAAGAAACACAAATGGCCATAGCCAACGGATTTGAAACCGATGCCATTTTATTCCGCAAAGGATTTGGATTAAACTTTGACGAATTGACAACTGAAAATGTAATTGAAATTTCTGAAGAAGTTTTTGACAGAATTTCTTACCGCGGAAATACGAGCAAGGTTGTTTCCATTGTAAAACAAAAATCTCATTCATTAAATGATTTAAAAGACTTAACAACTCCTGCCAATCCCTTAATACTGATTTTGGATGGAATTGAAAAACCGGGAAATCTTGGTGCAATTTTGCGTACTGCTGATGCCGCCGGAGTAAGTGCTATAATTTGTTGTGACACACAAACGGATATTTATAATCCCAATGTAATTCGTTCTTCGGTGGGTTGTTTGTTTACGCAACAAATTGCCATCACACCAAAAGAAGAATGTTTAGCATTCCTTCAGAACAATAAAATTGATGTTTACACCACTTCATTAAAAGCTGTAAAAAATTACTTAGAATGCAATTATACAAAACCAACTGCTTTTGTTTTTGGTACTGAAGCAACGGGTGTAGATGTCTTTTGGGAAATAAATTCGACACAAAACATTATTATTCCCATGCGCGGACAAAACGACTCCTTAAATGTATCGAATGCGGTGGCCGTTGTATTGTTTGAAGCATTAAGACAAAGAAATTAGCCCATTTTCTCTTCAAAAAACTTCCAGATTGTTTCATTCGGAACAGGTGCAATAATCTCAATTTCTTCCTTTTTTACAGGATGTTCAAATTCTATTTTTCTTGCATGCAGATGTATACTTCTTGCATTCTCATTTGGTCTATCAAAGCCATATTTTACATCGCCTTTTACAGGCGAACCAACTTTTGCTAACTGTGCACGAATCTGATGAAATCTGCCTGTTTCTAATTGTATTTCTAACAAATGATAATTATCCGAACTTGCCAATAATTTATAATGCAGTACACATTTTTTAGAATGTGTAATTTCTTTATCATAGAGTTTTGCTTTTCGTTGTTTGGCATCTTTTATGTGATAATGAATCAAGGTACCTATATCTTCTTTAGGTTTATTTTTTACAACTGCCCAATAGGTTTTTGTAATATCTTTTGTTTTAAAAAGTTCATTCAAGCGTGTTAATGCTTTTGACGTACGGGCAAATAACACAATTCCGGAAACGGGCCTGTCGATACGATGTACAACGCCTAGAAAAACTTCGCCGGGTTTTTGATATTTATCTTTGATATAATCTTTCACAAAATCTGACAAAGGTTTATCGCCGGTTTCATCTCCCTGCACAATATCACCGCTTCGTTTATTTACCGCAATAATATGATTGTCCTCGTATAAAATTTCTAACATAATAATATAACTTTGGAAAAGCTTATAACATTTCCAAAGTTAACGTAAATTCGTAAAATGTATCAATCGCCTGTTATTATTCTCGGGATGCATCGCAGTGGCACTACGATGATTACCAAAATGCTGGAGAATCTGGGCTTGTTTGTTGGTGCTGAAAAGGAAGTTAATAACGAAGCGCTTTTCTTCTGGAAAATTAATAACTGGATCTTTGATTTACATACCGCGACATCTGAGAAACCTCACAATTTACGATACAAAAATCCCGGTTGCGAAAAAGTTATCTTGGAATCTTTAGAATACTTCATTCTGTCTGACAAACGAAAAGAATATTTAGGGAAACACTCGTCTGTATTCAAAAATATTAAAGATGTGAATTTTCCGTATGGCTGGAAAGATCCGAAGAATACCTTTACGATTGGCTTCTGGTCGGCTGTTTTTCCAAATCCGAAAATCATTCACATCTACAGAAATCCGATTGATTCCGTATCAAGTTATATTGAACGTGACCTGGAACTGAAAAATAAATTTGAATGGAACTGGAAGAAAAAGCTAAAACGTAATTTTCTAATCAGCAAGAATTTTCACGAAAATTTCAGATTAACTTCTATTGAAGAAGGCTATGAATTATGGGAAGAATATGTAACAAAAGCATTATCCTTAAAGAATAAATTCCCGGACTATCTCGAAATTAAATATGAAGATTTTTTAGAAAATCCCTTTGAAAACTTGAAGACTTTATCAAAATTTTGTGGCTTATCAATAACAGACGAACAGCTACAAAAAGAAATTTCATCTATAAACAGTGAACGTGCTTTTGCTTTTTTAACGAATGAAAGATATGTTGAAATTTATCAAAAAATAAAAATAAAACCATTGGTTCAGCAATTGGGCTACGATAAATTATAATGCAATCTTCCGTTCAAATATTGTTAGCAACATATAATGGCGAAAAATTTCTGCGCGAACAATTAGATAGTTTACTTAATCAAACGTTTCAGGATTTTACTGTTTTAATTCGCGATGATGGTTCCACAGATGCTACATTGCAAATAATTGAAGAATATCAACAAAAACATCAAGCCCAAATAAACCTCATTAAAGATGATAAACAAAATGTTGGCGTTACACAAAATTTTAATTTATTGTTAGAAAAATCTACTGCAGATTACCTATTCTTTTGCGATCAGGATGATGTATGGCTGAATGAAAAAATGGAACTCTCTTTAAAAAAAATACAATCGCTCGAAGCTAAAAACCATTCAACTCCATGTATGATTTATTCAGACATGAAGGCTATTGATGAGCAAGGAAATATTACATCAGATTCTGTATGGCAACAATTAAAATTACATCCGAAATATTTTACACTTAATCGCTTGCTTGTTCAGAATATTCCGCACGGATGCACTATGGTCATTAATAAAGCTATGCGTAATTTAGCTTTTCCGATTCCAATAGATGCCATTTTACACGACCATTGGATTGCATTGCTTGCTGTAACAACCGGAAAATTTGTTGCCATAGAAACACCTTTGGTTTTACTCAGAAATCACGGTGAAAATGTAACAAGAAAAAAATCTTCATTTACTGAGAAACTAAAACGATTAGTGGGCAATTTTTTATCCAAAGATGAATATGAATATTTCATAAAAATTCGGGTAACCCAGGCAAAAGCACTATTAGGTAACCCCAAAAATCATTTGAATAAACTGCAAATAGAAACGATTCAGCATTTTATTCAATTAGAATCAACACGTGGATTTTCCAGAAAAAAGCTATTCCTCCAATATAAATTCTTCCGGACTACATTCTGGCATACGCTTAAAATGATTACAAGGGCATAAATCCTATTTACGGAGTCATTTTTAATTTGCACATTTTTGCGTATTTTTGATGAAGATTCTAACGTAAACATTCTTGAAAAATATTTTAATCACAGGCGGTGCCGGCTTTATTGGCTCTAATCTCTCTTTACAATTGTTAAAGAAGGGATACAGGATTACCGTTTTAGATAACCTGCATCCACAGATTCATGGTGAAAATCCTGAACAAACATCTCCGTTGTATCAGTCTGTTAAAGATAAAGTCTGTTTTATCAAAGGAGATGTTTCGAATAAAAACGACTGGCATAGTGCTTTGGAAGGTCAGCATATTGTGGTCCACCTCGCAGCAGAAACCGGCACCGGGCAAAGCATGTACGAAATAGAACGTTATACTACCGTTAATGTTAGCGGCACTTCCATTTTATTAGATTATCTGACAAACTCTACTCATCAGATTGAAAAGATAATTATTGCAAGTTCGCGCGCTATTTACGGTGAAGGAAAATATATCGACTCAAAAACAAATCAATATTTTTATCCGAATAACCGGGTTGAGACTGATTTACAGAATGGAATCTTTGAACTTAGAAATCCTATCCAAGAAAACGAGTTTTTAACGGCATGTGCAACAGATGAACAAAGTAATATTCATCCAAATTCAATTTATGGATTGACTAAATATTACCAGGAACAAGCCTTAATGATTTGTTGTAAATCATTAAATATTCCATGCGTAGCATTCCGTTATCAGAATGTGTACGGGCCCGGTCAGTCACTCACCAATCCTTATACAGGAATCTTATCTATTTTTTCTTCGCGCATCATGCAGCAAAAAGCAGTAAATATTTTTGAAGACGGAAAGGAAAGCAGAGATTTTGTGTTTATTGAGGATGCTGTAAACGCTACTATTATAGGTATAGAAAAAAAGGATGCTGATTTCTGCTCGTTTAATGTCGGAACGGGAAAAGCAACTACTGTTTTGGAAGTAGCTAAATTGCTGATGAAAAACTATGGAAAAGAAATTCCTCTTGAAATTACCGGACAATACCGCAAAGGTGATATCCGTCATAATTTTGCTGATATGCATTTTATAAAAGAAAGATTAGGTTTTACACCTGCGGTAGATTTTGAAACAGGTATTGCAAAATTCTGCAACTGGGTTAAATCTCAGGAAATAAAAAACGACCAATACGAACAATCTTTGGCTGAAATGAAAAGCAAAGGTTTGATGAAATAAATATGAAAAAAATCGGCATCGTTACCATTACCTATAACAGCACAAATGTTATTGAGCCTTTTTTACAATGTATTTTAAGCCAGACACATCAAAATTTTATTTTATACATCGTTGATAATATTTCTTCAGATGATACACTCCATCTTATCTCTAAATTCCCGGATGAGAGAATAAATGTTATGGCAAACAAAACAAATGTTGGTGTAGCTGCGGGAAATAATCAGGGAATAAAAAAGGCTATTGAAGATGGATGCGAAGAAATCTTAATTATCAATAATGATGTAGAATTTGAAAATACATTGCTCGAAAAACTGTCACGACAGTTGGTAGAATTAAATTGCAGTCTGGTTGCCCCGAAAATGATGTACTATCCGGAAACCAATCTTATCTGGTGGGCAGGTACGAAGTTTAAGGAGAGTGACGGTTGCATGACAAATCATATTGGCATCCAACAAGAAGACAAAGGGCAGTATGATACCATAGAAAAAATGGACTATGCGCCTACTTGTTGTGTATTGCTGAAAAAAGTAGTGATCGATGACATTGGATGGATGGATGAAAAGTATTTTGCCTATTACGACGATACCGATTTTTTTTATCGTATTTATAAACATGGAAAACATCAACTTTATTATTATCCGTTTGTGCATTTCTATCATAAAGTAGGCGGCTTGTCTAATATGAAAGAAGGGAACGCTAAGAAATTCAAATTCAATAATTTTTATATCCATCTGTTTACAAGAAACCATGTGTATTATTTGAGAAAACAACATAGTTTTTACGGCTGGTACAATATCCTGTATTTCTATTTCAGAATGAACCTGCGTTTTATTTTCAGTGGAAAGTATAAGCGTGATCTAAAGACTTTTTATTTGTTGCAAAAATCTTATTTCGAAGGTTTGGTAATGTAATTTTTAAAGCCGATGAAGGAACTTAAGTGTCTTAAAGCATACAAAAAAGAAGAATGTATTTTACAAGTAAAGGAAACTTAAGTTCTCTGCTTTTATTAATTCTTTTAGCTTAAAAAGACTTCTTTAATACCTATTGCTTCTTATGTGGTTAACATCTTCTTGACTTACATCAAATCGCTTCTTAAAAAACTGCTAAAAAAGCTTGTTTTAACAAGTTTTTAAACATTTTCTTATACCAAAAAGTAAGTATGCCGCGGTTTTCGAGTTAATTTTATAGGTAGAAAGCGCAACTATAGCCAAACTCTACAACACGTAAACAAATTTAAGAATTATTGTATGAAGAAAAGAACTGTCTTTTTGATAGTGTTGGTTATATTTTTCCCGTTAAATAACCTTCCCTCTTTTGCAAGCGATGCAGCAGATAATATAATTCCTTCTTCTGATTGGTTTGATTTATCCCGTTCTGAGTCTGATATCCTTCATAATTATCTGGGTTGTTTTTCTGTGATATCTGAAGATGCGATGAAGTATGCACTTTCCGGCTATGCAGAACTGAACAACGAAGGAAAAATCACTAAGAAAGATATTATTACAATTATTGATTTCAGCAAACCATCTACAGAAGAACGATTATTTGTAATAAACCTGGCAACAAAAAGTGTAATTGCAAAAAGTTTGTGCGCACACGGCAGAAACAGCGGGGAAATCTGGGCAGAAAAATTTTCAAACAATTCAGAATCTTATCAAAGCAGTTTAGGGTTTTATATTTGCAACGAAACCTATGATGGCAAAAATGGATTTTCTTTAAAGCTGGATGGGCAAGAAGCCGGCATCAATGATAAGGCACGTGACCGTGGTGTGGTCATTCATGGCGCGGATTATGTAAGCAAAAACTTTATTGCAAACAACGGAAAACTAGGGAGAAGTCAGGGATGCCCTGCATTACCCATTGAAAAAACAGAGAAAATCATCAGCTTAATAAAAGGCGGCTCATGTTTATTTATTTATCATCCGAATAACTATTACAGAACACATTCTCCTATTTTAAAACACTACAACGAATCGTGTCTAGCAGACGTGCTGACCGAGTTTGGTGAGTAGATTAATTAATCAAGCTATCCTTTTTCAGAATAGTATCACTGAGTGTTAGCTTCTCCTGTTCTTTCTTTAATTTTTCTGCAGTTGCGGTTGAATCCGCTTTTTTCTTTTTTATCAAGGATAACGAATCCGCTATTTGTTTCTCCCGTTTTTCTTCTTTGGTCAACACATGAGGTTTCTTTCCTTTAAAAATAAAATTAATCATCTGTTTGTCTCTGTTGTAAACATCCGCATAAAATTTCAGATTGCCATCGAAATCAGCCTCTGCTGTAAAATATCTGAAATAAACAGGTATTCCTTTCTTTAATCTAAACGTATGTGTCGCTATCTTACTTTCTTTAAAGGCTTTTAAAGAATCGTATGTAATTTTAAATGTATCCATCATCATCAAGTTAGCTGCTACTTCTAACGGGTCCTGACAGCGCACACAGCCATGACTTGCGGCACGAAAATCTGCACCAAATAAACGTTTTGTCGGCGTATCATGAATATAAACGGAATACTTATTCGGAAATAAAATTTTTACACAACCCAATGCATTGTTATTGCCGGGAGGCTGAACAACACTTGTCCAATTACCGTTTTTTATTACATTAAATCCTTTGAAACTTTTCATTTCATGTTTTACGATACTTTGCGGCACACTCCATGTCGGCCACAATACAATTTGATTGATCGCACTTTCTAAAATGGGTGTTTCATTTTTTAGATTTGATTTTCCGATGACCACATTTTTTTCCAGGCGCAGCGTATCTTTCTCAATAATTTTTAATTTATAGGATGGAAGGTTCACCCATACATATCTTTCCGGCAAATCTATGATATGTTCTTTGCGCCATCTGTCAGCATTGATTGCCAGTAATTGAAATTTTTTGGAGTTATCGCGTTCTAATGCTTTAATCGTATTTGCTCCGATGGCTCCATCACTGTTTAAGTTATTTTCTTTTTGAAATTTTTTTAAGGCGCTTAAACAGGCTGAATCATTGTTCTTTAAAGAATCTAATAAGTAGTGATGATAAACCAATGCCTTACGCGTATCATTTACAGCGCCTACTGAATCTAGCTTAGGATTTCGAATAGAAATCGGATTGTCTGAAATATTATTTTTGGAAACAAATGCTCGCAAGGCTTTCATATATCTGTTATATAAAGGATTATCCGGCTCTAAAGAAGATAAACTTTTGAAAACAGAATTATTGATTGCATCTTTTAATAAGTTACTGTATATGTCTTTTTCATTCCAAAAATTAGTATTGATACCATGTATGGTATCTGCAAACATACCGTGATCTATATGTAATGCCATTTGCAGAAACGAACGTGTTAAACCTGTTTCTAATTGTTTGGATAAATTAAAATCAATGGATGGCTGCATTTTGATAAGTGAATCTGAAATTTTACTCAGTTTCTCGTAGTCATATAAATCTTTATTCAGTGCCAAAAACTCTGCTGTAGCAAGTACGTGCAGCATTTCTTTTCCTTTCGGAGAAAGTACATCCTTACTCACCCAAAGTGCTTTGTAATTATTTTGCTGGTAAATATCTTTGGCAAGCTGATGCCAGCTTAAATATTTAGTGGTATCATTCTTTATAACAGATAATGTCGGGATATATTCCCTAAGAATGGTTGTAATATCACTTTGAAATTCCAATTCATCTTTTGGTATTTGAATTTTATTTTCTATGGCCTCCGCATTTCCATTTTTGCATTTACAGGATGAAACTATCTGCATGCCGCAAACAATTAAAAAAATGCAACTAATTGAAGTAGACTTTATCTTCAATTTATGGTAAAAACACATAGTTTATCGGTTCAAATGAGATATAAAGTAAATTAAAAAAAGAATAGGTTGTATATGTTTTTGTTTGCTAATTTAATTTTGCCGCCAGTACACATTTGTGTTTGTAAATGATTTTAGTGCCATCCGGTTTTTTTCTTTCAAACACTAAGAAATAAATACCTACATCCTTTTTATTGCCATTTTCATCATCACCATTCCAGGTAAAAAAACCTTCTTTCGAAACTGCAATATCATTTACCAGATGGTTTGCAAGTCTGCCATCTGCATTATATATATAAACATTTACCACACTTCCTGCTTCCTCGAAAGCATACGTAATTATAGCCTCATCATCAACACCGTCTCCATCAGGTGAAAATACTTCAGGAACAATATGTACGGCATTTTGGAATTCGTAAGTATCCTCCGAATTTAAATACCCCGGAGTTGCAAATACAGACTGCGCTGCTGAATGCCAGTTTCTTTTATTTTGTGTGTAAGTGGCAAACCCTGTTCTTTCTAAGGAAATGCCTTGCTTGGTGGCTAACAAAGGAGAATGCCAGTTTTCGTTGTAATGCAATTTATCTATTTCTGCATTTTCTGCATTTTTTAAGATTACAATGTCTTCTTTGGTATCAAATGCTGGAAGGGCAGCATTGACACATTTAGAAATAACCGTTTTATTATATTGCGATTTGATGGTATTTTTATTTCTACTGAACACTACATAGTCGTTTGGGAAAATATATCCTCTGTTTCCTGCTAAATTTAGAAGTTGATTTTCAATTCCGCTAATTGCATCTGCTTGTGCAATAATTAAATCTTTAATTTTAAAAAGTTTATTCGTGTTGTTATAGAGTTCTACAAATTGCTCTCCGTCGGCATTCGGATGAAACAAAATCTCATTTATAATTAATTCGCCAGCTTTTGGAATTTCTGTAATAGCAATTTCAAATGTATCTGGAGCATGAATGTTACCTATACAACCTGCAAATTGTTTAATAATGAAAGTATAAACAATATTAGGCTGCAATGGTGTTGCCAAGGTCACTTTTGCTTTGGTAGTATATGCATCTAATGATTCCGCAAATTGAACGACAATACCATTATCAAAAATATAATTAGCTGTATTTTCAATTTCATCTTTATTCATCGGACGATGGAAATCAATTTCCAGAGTAGTATTATTTACCAAGGTGTCTGTTGCATTAATGTATCTAATAGAATATCCTTTGCTATTGGCTGTGCCCGGTGTGCCTCCAAGTAAATTATTTGAGGCCGACCAGAATAAGTCTTTCGGGCAATTTCCTGAATATCGCTGTGAATCCAGTTCCATCGACCAGCCTCCTAATTTTTTAACAGCATCCTGATAAGTATCCTCAGTATATGGCAGGAAGTCCATTTCCTCATTTTCATCTGTTCTGATAGTAACCGCTCCGTTATACGTTAAATATGGCCAGTTTCTTACACCTGCGGTATTTCCAAGTGTTTTAAATGCGCTTGTATCCTGCTCAGAACATAAGATAATGTATCCAAATGGTGCAACAATACCTTCATCCAATACACGATAATTTATTGTCCAGTCTTTTATATTTATATAATTACTTGTGGTGTTTATCAACTCAACATATTGTTTAGCCGGCAAACCAACTGCAGGCGGTTTAACCATAATTTCATTAACGATAATATCACCCGGAACTGCAAAATAAGGTGTGTTAATAATATCAATATGTGGAAGCATTATATTTTCTGAAGTATCTTTTACATTATTAGTTGCCAATGTATAACTGGTATTAGATGCTAAACTGTATGCGAAATATAAATGTATCAACCTTTTATTTATAGCATCTAAACTAACCGTTGATGGATTACCTAATACAGTTAGATAAAAATTAACCGCAGCTTGTGCTGATAAAAAATCCAATGGCTCATTAAAATATATATCTATCTGATGGCTATTTACTACTGTAGTCTGTTCTACATATGGCGGTATGGTATCTGCAGATAATTGTGATAAACAAGCCGGCTGACTCCCGAGTTTAATTGGCTCAGTAGGTTGGGCGTTCGAGGTAAGCGAAAAAAATATTAATATATAAAAGAAAAAATTTTTCATTTGACTGGGAGGTCTAAACAAATATCTCTAAACTATGTCGTTATTCCAACTATAATGGTTGTTTTTGGTAATATTAAATTAAAAATATAAATGCTGTTAATTCTATATTTTTGTAAGACAAATAAAAAGAAAGTATGAAAGTAGCAGTTGTAGGGTCCACTGGTTTAGTAGGTGGCGAAATGTTGAAAGTTTTGACTGAAAGAAACTTTCCGGTAACTGAATTAATTCCTGTGGCATCCGAGCGTTCTGCGGGCAAGAAGATTGAATTTAAAGGAAAAGAATATACTGTGGTAACGCCACAGACAGCCATCGAAATGAAACCTGATTTGGCATTGTTTTCTGCAGGCGGTTCTACTTCATTAGAGTGGGCACCGAGATTTGCAGAAGCCGGCATTACCGTAGTAGATAATTCTTCTGCATGGCGTATGGACCCAACTAAAAAATTAGTGGTTCCGGAAATCAATGCTGATGCTTTAACAAAAGACGATAAAATTATCGCGAATCCGAATTGTTCTACGATTCAAATGGTAGTCGTCTTAGATCCGTTACACAAAAAATATAATATTAAACGCGTGGTCGTTTCTACTTATCAAAGTGTAACAGGTACCGGTAAAAAAGCAGTAGATCAACTGATGAATGAACGCGCTAACGGTACATCCGAAGAGATGGCGTACAAATACAAAATTGATTTGAACGTAATTCCTCAAATTGATGTGTTCTTAGATAATGGTTACACCAAAGAAGAAATGAAAATGGTGAAAGAAACCAATAAAATCATGCGCGACGACAATATCAAAGTAACTGCAACTACTATTCGTATTCCTGTAATGGGTGGCCATAGCGAAAGTGTAAATATTGAATT
Source organism: Chitinophagales bacterium (assembly GCA_035438465.1). Lineage (GTDB taxonomy): Bacteria > Bacteroidota > Bacteroidia > Chitinophagales > JADIYW01 > JADJSS01. The sequence goes on from DAORIK010000041.1 coordinate 17,215, forward strand.
TGAAAACGAATTTGATCTGGCAGATGTCTTCGATATTTTAAGCAAAGCAGAAGGTGTGGTAGTGGTAGATGATCCTGCTAATCAAAAATATCCGATGCCGATGGATGCACATGGAAAAGATGAGGTGTTTGTTGGCAGAATTCGTCGCGATGAATCGCAACCAAAAACGTTAAACCTTTGGATTGTTGCCGATAATTTACGGAAAGGTGCCGCCACCAATGCCATTCAGATTGGTGAGTATTTACTTAAACAAGGTTTGATAGGATAAATCTTTTTAATGTTTCGGCAATAATTGTTCTGTAAGGACAATCTCTATATAGAACAATACATTAAATAGATACAGCTCCGTAGGAACTTATATTTAGGTCGCTCCTACGGAGCTTGCTTTTTGCTTATCATTAATACCTATTAACAGTTTATTACTAAGGAATAATAAAATACGACATGCCTCATTCAACAATGTTCTTAACATGATTAAAATAATGAAACGCTACTTTTGGCAGAGTTTTTTATTTTCTCAATCTCATTTTTAATTCCTAATTTTCCATTCTAAATTTTAAGCTATGCCTATTAGAATGGTTGATGACGATAATCAGCAACAGGATTATGTTCCCAGTAATGATGGTGGTGGTTCCCGTGGCGGAGGCGGTGGTGGTTTGCCGGGTGGCAGTGGTTGTTTAACCGCTTTTTTTCCAATTATTTTAAAGCTGGTTTTTAAAAGACCACTAATTGGTATTCCTATTCTGCTGATTGGTGCATTTGTTTTATTTAAAAGTGGATTGCTTGGCGGTGGTGGATTATCTAATCCAACAAGCCAGACGGCATTAGCAACCGGTGCTGAATTAAAAGAAGAAGTGTATGATAAAGCCGAAGTGGCTGCGGCTCTGTCGGAATATGAAAAAAACCCATTGCCTGAATATGTGAGTTTACTAAAATTTGCACCATCACGGATGGATCAGGGCGAGCAGGGTTCTTGCGTAGGCTGGGGAAGTTCGTATGCAGCACGCACTATCTTAGAGGCAAGCTCAACCGGTGTGGATCCGGATGAAATTGCCATGAGCCCATCGTTTGTTTACAATCAAATTGGATTAGAAAACTGTCAGGGTGCCTATATTTTAAACGCCTGCAAAGTAATGTCAGAAGCAGGCGATATTCCAAAAAAGTATTTTGAATATACTGACCAGAGTTGTTCGCGCGAACCCAATCAACAAATCTTACAAGCCGCACAACAATTTAAAATTCGTGGATACGAACGTTTGTCCAAAGATGGTGATGATTATACGACTGACTTTTTTGCTATCAAACAATATCTGGCAAAAGGTGCACCTGTTATTTGCGGAATGATGGTTGGCGGTTCATTTATGCAGGATATGGCTGGTCAAAAATTATGGCAGCCTACACAGGATGATTACAGCATGGAAGGTTTTGGAGGACACTGCATGTGTATCATTGGTTACGACGACAGATTAGAAGGCGGTTCTTTTCAAATTATGAATAGTTGGGGTCCGAGCTGGGGCGAGAATGGTGTAGCCTGGGTTCGTTATAAAGATTTTATGCATTTTAATAAAGAAGCGTATGCATTACAACCATTACCTAAACGCGGCGAAATGGCTGCACGTAAATTTGAATGTGCCATTGGTTTAGTAAACAACGATACTAAAAAATATATCAGCTTAACAAATTCAGGAAATTTATTTTCTACCACAACACCTATTGCAAAAGGCACCAAATTCAAAATAGAAGTGGAAAATTCCATTGAATGTTACATTTATATTTTTGGACAGGAAACAGATGGCAGCAGTTATGTATTGTTTCCATATACACCAAAACATACTGCATTTTGTGGCATCACAGGCTATCGTTTGTTTCCGAAAAATCAATCATTGCAAGCTGATAACATCGGCAATAAAGATAGGATGGCCATTGTAGTAACGAAAGAAGCCATCGATTACAATCAGATAAATACGGCTATAAACAATGCACAAGGTGATTACAAAGCAAAGGTGATGAGTGCTTTAAACAATACTGCGTTAACAAGTGTTCAATACAATTCTGATAAAGGGCGAATTGTTTTTTCTGCTGAAAGTGAAAACAAAAATGCTGTTGTAAGTATTATTGAGATTGATAAAAATTAAAATCAAAAGAATGTCATTTCTAATTTACGGAGCCGCAGGCTATACAGGAAAAATTACGGTGGAAAGTGCTGTAAAACAAGGTTTAAAACCAACACTTGCAGGAAGAACCGAAAGTAAAATAAAACCATTGGCTGATGAATTTGGTTTACCTTATCTTATTTTTGGATTAGAGGATGCAGATACGATAGCCTCCAATTTAAAAAACTTTCCTGTGGTATTAAACTGTGCAGGTCCATTCAGCA
>DAORIK010000042.1:0-6225 GCA_035438465.1 Chitinophagales bacterium
AGCATATTCATACTGGCGTATACTTTCTTTAAATTTGATTTATAATCAATATTTTTAGGGTCAATCGCATATGCCTTTTCCAGCATTGGTAATGCTTTTTTAAACAGTTCATCGCGTTCTGCTTTTAATCCATCATATATTTTTCCGTCTCTGTCTACTTTCTCATCCACTGCGTTCATCTCTTTATTTTTAGCAACGCCATCGTTAAAGTACATAACACCAATATTAAAATATGCATCACCGTAATCCGGTTTTACAGCAATTGCTTTTTCATAATATTCCTTAGCTTTCACCGTGTTCCTGTTCTTGTCATACAATACACCTAAATTAAACAAGATGGATGAATTTGTAGGATCAGAAGCTGCTGCTTTTTCAAACTTATCAATTGATTGCTGAATATCTGTATTATCTAATGTGGCATTCAGTTCATAAATCTGTAGATTTTTATTTTTTGGATATTTCGCCAGACCTATCGTAATCAATTTATCCAGTGCCTCTTTATTTTTTTGTATCTCATAAATTTGAGCCAGTGTTTCATACACTACCTCATTATTAAAATTCATTTCTACCAGCTTCTCCAGTAATACTTTTGCTTCTGCGGTTTTATTAGTATTTGCAGCAGACATGGCAGTTGCATAAATAGTATTGGTATCTATAACGGATGCCAAACCTTTGGAAAACAAAAAATCATTAATCAGTCTGCTTGCATCAAAATGGGTATATGCATCGTCATACTTTTTTGCATTAAAACGATTTAAACCTTCATTAAACAGATAACTGGACACAGTAGTTAAGGGTGTACCAAATTCTTTTTGTTTTTTAGGATTGGTTTCCAGTTCAAATGCTTTCAGGTAAGCGTCTTTTGCTTCAAACAAGCAGGTTGGGTTGGTTGCATAGTAAATCTTAGACTCATAGATTTGGTTGTACACATCTCCTTTGGTATGCCATGCTTTTACCATTTTCTGCACTTCCGCATCTTGTAAAGCTGCATCAATATCTTTTTTTGCATCCATTACCTTTCCGTCCTGCAAGTTTAACTGAGCGGATGTAATCTTTCCTTTTTGAGCAAAAGAATTTTGAATCAGGAATAAAGATCCAAGAATCAGGATAAGTGTTTTTAAATTCTTCATGTTGTTTAACTTAATGTATTTTATTTTTATTGATGAGAAAAATCATACTCAACAATTACTAAGAATTTTCCTCATCATTTTTTTGTTCTTCAATATTATTATCTGTTGAATTATTGATTTCGTTTTCTGAAGAATTTTCAGCTGCTTCTGAATTTTCATTTGTCTCCTCTTCTTCTTCGTGTTCAATTTTAGAAACGGCAGCAATCGCATCATCATCCTTTAATTTAATTAAACTAACGCCCTGTGTGTTTCTACCCATTGTTCGCAGTGTATTTAATCCAATGCGTATGGTCAACCCAGATTTATTGATAATCATTAAATCATTGTCGTCTGTAACCGATTCAATGGCAATCATATTTCCGGTCTTTTCCGTTACATTTAAGGAAATAACGCCTTTCCCGCCACGTGCTGTAATACGATAATCATCCAAAGCGGAGCGTTTTCCATATCCGTTTTCTGAAACAACCATAATATCATCTTTTGTTTCATTTTCTGTATCTGCACAAACCATGCCAATCAATTCATCATCATCTCCACGCAATGTGATACCACGAACACCTGAACCGGTTCTGCCGATGGCACGTACTTCATCTTCATTGAAACGAACCGCGTATCCTTTCTTAGAACCTACAATTATCTCGCATTTGCCATTCGTTAAAGCTGCTGTAACCAGCTCATCTCCTTCTCTTACAGTAATGGCATTTACACCATTAGAACGCGGACGGGAATATTCGCGCATGGAGGTTTTCTTCACCGTACCTTGTTTGGTGGCCATAATTATATAATGTGTCTCCAAAAAATCCTCGTTTTTCAAATCTTCCACATTAATAAACGCTTTTATTTTATCATCTTGAGGAATATTGATAACATTTTGTATCGGACGACCTTTAGAGGTTTTGTTTCCTTCCGGAATTTCATATACTTTCAGCCAGTAACATTTTCCAAGTTCTGTGAACAATAATAAATAATTATGTGTGGAAGCGACGAATAAATGTTCGATAAAATCAATCTCACGGGTTTTACCGCCTTGTGAACCTTTGCCGCCACGGTTTTGTTTCTTGTATTCATCTAAAGGTGTACGTTTTACATAGCCTAAATGAGAAATTGTAACTACCATTTCTTCTTCTGCAATCATATCTTCATAAGAGATATCATCTCCGTACAGTACAATTTCAGAACGACGCGCATCACCATATTTTTTCTTTATCTCCAGTAATTCTTCTTTTATGATTTCAAAACGCAGATGCTCATGTTCTAAAATATTTTTCAGGTGAGCTATATAGTCCGATACTTCTTTGTGTTCCGCACGAATCTTGTCAATTTCGAGACCTGTAAGTCGTTGTAATGTCAATGCGAGTACAGCTTTTGCCTGAATTTCAGACATTCCGAAACCAGACATTAGTCCTTCTTTTGCTTCTTCCGGATTTTTAGAGCCTCTGATTAATTTGATTACTTCGTCCAGTGCATCTAATGCAATTAAATAACCTTCTAAAATGTGTAATCTTTCCTCAGCCTTTTTCAATTCAAATTTTGTTCGTCTGATTACTACCTCATGGCGGAAATTCACGAAATGATGAATCATATCTTTTAGATTCAGCATTTCCGGACGACCATTAACCAGAGCAATGTTGTTAACACCAAAACTTGTTTGCAATGGTGTATACTGATATAAATTATTCAATACTACGTTCGGGATAGCATCTCTTTTTAAATCAAACACTACACGCAAACCATCTCTGTCCGATTCGTCTCTGATTTCCGAGATACCTTCTAGTTTCTTTTCATTCACTAAATCAGCTGCACGGGTAATAATCATTTTCGGTTGAATCTGATATGGCACTTCTGATATGATGATTTGTGTTCTCCCTTCCTTATTTTCTTCAATTCTTGCTTTACCACGCACGCGAATTTTACCACGTCCTGTTCTGAATGCATCTTTAACACCTTCATATCCATAAATTATTCCTCCGGTAGGAAAATCCGGTGCTTTGATAAATTTCATCAACTCATCAATTGTAATCTCTTTATTATCGATATAAGCAATAATACCGTCTATTACCTCTGATAAATTATGCGGCAGCATATTGGTAGCCATACCAACGGCAATACCGGAAGCACCGTTTACCAGTAATTGAGGTATTCTGGTTGGCAATACCGTCGGTTCTTCGAGAGAGTCATCAAAATTCAACTGAAAATCTACCGTTTCCTTATGCAGGTCTTCAAGCATGTCTTCTGCAATCTTTTTCAATCTTGCTTCTGTATAACGCATTGCTGCAGGCGGGTCGCCATCAATAGATCCAAAGTTACCCTGTCCGTCTATAAGTGTATAGCGCAAGGACCATTCCTGAGCCATACGTACCATAGTATCATATACTGAACTATCACCATGCGGGTGATATTTACCTAATACCTCTCCGACAATACGGGCAGACTTTTTATAAGGTTTATTGGATGTCATACCAAGCTCTGACATACCGAATAAGACACGTCTGTGAACCGGTTTTAAACCATCTCTCACATCCGGCAAAGCACGCGAAACAATCACCGACATAGAGTAATCTATGTAAGCGGATTTCATTTCATCTTCAATGTTGATGTTTACAATTCTGGGTCTGTTCAACCCTTCTAATTCTTCTGACATTTACGTAATTTTTTTAGCACCACAAAGATACCGATTTCAGTACGTTTTTGGATGTTATTTATAGGTGAAATATCCACATTTTGAAGATAAAACATATTGTTTTAAACAATTGAGAAACAATCGTAAATATGGTATTCTTACATGATTAAATCACTGAAAGTTTGTATCTTTTTTGATTAAAATAATGCTTATTATAAGTTCCAGATTTCCAATAAAAAAGAATAAAGGCTGCAAAAAATTATTAAATCCTATTGCATATATCTGAACAATAATCCATATAATTAAACCTGCACCTAAAATAACGCCAATAAGTGGTGCATTTTTATGTTTTAAAAATGATAAAACCGCATTTATAAGGTGTAAAATGCCATTGAAGAAGAATAAGGCTATACCCGGAATGAGGAAATCTTTAAAAGGCGAACCAGCAAGAAGACTAACTGACATACCAACAGCACTGCCATCCGGTTTAATAATGAACAGAGCGCCAACAGGTAGTGCACCAAAGGCTACAAATGCTTGTATAATTGCCAACAAGAGAAAAAGTATTTTTGTATTTCGTGTCATATTTTATTTATATGCAAGAACACAACCTAAAATACTTTACTTTAAACTGCTATTCTGCTTTTCCTCTCAGACCGTATACAATTACTACTAGAGAGAAAACCATAGTCAAACCTACGGAAACAAGACCTACTGTGACTAAATTTTCCTGAAAAGCTGTTCCTGTATGTCCGGCACCTGCCAACGGTGTCATTTTTGATGTTCCGAGAATAGCTGCAAGCAGCGTAAATGCCCAATTAGCAAAGGTACCGTACAAAAGTAATGCAAGCAAGGCTTTTCTTAAACTATCAGAGATTTTCAGCTCATTCCAGATAAACCCTACTACAACTATGAATGTGCCGTTCATGACACCTTCCATATGCGCTGACAAGCCCATGCGTGGATTTCCGAGAGACATAATTGCGAACCCTGTTAGCAGTCCTAAGAGAAACAAGAACATACCTAACATTTTTAATCTTCTAGATGTATTCATAATTTGTATGTTTTATTGAATTAAATTTAATTAAAAAAAACAAACATCTGCTTCTATGTTTACATCTTGAATGAAGTTAATCTATACTTCGACTAATTCTTTGCACTTTTTACAATTTCGTTTATCATGTTACTTTTTGTGATAGCAGATGTTGTTAAAACACCGCTCATTAATGCCCCGCCAATTCCAACAGTGACAATATCCTGTCCTGTTAGAAATAAGTTTTTTATCGGAGTTTGTGGTTTCAAATACTCTTTTTCAAAACGAGACGGTTGATGATCGAGACCATAAATTTCACCATTAATGTAATTACAAAAATGTTTGGTGGTAACCGGTGTAGATAATTCATACATATCAATCTTGCCTTGCAGTTGAGGCTCGTATTTATACAGATGCGCCAGTAATCGTTGTGCTAATTTTTCTTTAAGAGTATCATATTCATCTCCCCGCTTTTTCCAGCGTGTATTTTCCCATTTTTTGAACCAGTCATATTTGGCTACGGTGATAATTTCGATGGTGGAACGCCCCGGATATTTTTCTTCAAATTTTGGATTTTTTGCTGCGGGAAATGAAATATACACTACAGGAAATTCATTGTTATAATCACTCAGAAAATCGTTAATTGCTTTATCGTGATCCGTTCCATTTGGATAAATCCAATAATTGGCTTTTGGTAAATTCAATTCTGTAGCAGTATGTCTTAATCCGATGTATAAACTAAGATGTCCGAATGATTGCGGCAAATTGACAGCTTCTTCCAGATGTTTTATTTTTGGTTTTTCAGCAACAGGAATTAAGTTGTTATAGGTGATATGAATACCGGCACCACTCACTACAATATCGCTTTTGATAATTCTGCCATCTTCCATAACAACACCTTTCGCAATGCCATCTTCTATCAGAATTTCCTTAACACCGGCACCAATAAGCACCAAACCGCCTGCATTTATTATACTTGGCGCAATGGTGTTGAAAATTGCTTCGGAGCCACCAACCGGATAAAACCCACCATTCATATAATGCAGCGCAACAGCAGCATGTATAACAAAGCTGCTTTGCGATGGCGGCATTCCATAATCACCAAACTGTGCAGAAAGTACTGCTTTCAATTCATCATTATCTGAAATTTCGTCTAAAACCTGTTTAGTTGTTTTCTTTGCAAAGTTTGCATAACCGTTATTCATAAACGGCGATGTAAAAAACTTTATAAAATCAGGCAGTACTTTTTTGGTGTAAAAATCTTTTGAACTTTTATTTACTTCAAACAATAACTCCACATATTTATCTATTGAACGTGCATCCTTTTCTGTCGGAAAATACTCCTTCATTCTTGTTTTCCAGTTTTGCAATCCTTTCACATATTCATATACTTTATCATTGATGACAATTTTATCATACACCTCTCCCATATCTGCCCATTT
>DAORIK010000042.1:6325-19194 GCA_035438465.1 Chitinophagales bacterium
ATACTTTATCATTGATGACAATTTTATCATACACCTCTCCCATATCTGCCCATTTGAGGTTTTTATCAGTAATGTGTTCGAATACAACTCTAAGCAAGGAACCTTTTCTATCCATATCGCCTACATAGTGCAATCCTACATCCCATTCGTAATCGTTGCGGGTAAACACATGTGTAAAGCCTCCCGGCGTTGTGTGTTTTTCACAGACTAACACTTTTTTTCCTTTTCGTGCAAGTAAAGATGCAGTAGTTAAACTGCCTAAGCCCGAACCAATGCAAATTGCATCGTAATGGTCAGCAATGTCTGGTCTTTGTTTATAAGACTGGTAAAATTTATGGCTCATATTATTTTATTCTTTCTTCAAAATCTTTTAAAACTTTTGTTTTCAAACTAACCGGCAGTTCGCTTATTATCCTTAAAATACGTTGTACTTCTTTATTTGATAAGTGTGTAAAAACTGTAAGTACTTCATGTTGCAAATCGTGATAATATGCTACTGTGATTATTTTATTCAACCTGTCATCTGAAAAGCCTTCTACAATTTTAGCAATATATTGTTTATTCTCCACAAAAGAAGAAATACGTATCAAATCTTCTTCCTTGTGAATTACTTTTGAGAGTTCAACCAATCTTTGTATATCGGAAACATCAACAAATCCGGCTGCCACGATAAACTTTTTTTTCTGCACCAAATCCATCGTTACTTTTTTCAAAATATCCATAGGAATCTGATTGATGAGATGTTGAGCTTTTTCCGGAGTCATATATTCAGAAACCGTTGACAAAAAGGAAGTGCTCATATATTTCATAATGGAAATAGCGTCTTTTTCCGGCATATAATAACTCATATTTGCAGCAATCAGCGGCCCCATTACGGTTTCAGAAATCTTGGCATTCATATAATTCGGAAAAAACTTTGCCACACCTGTCAAACGTTTCCAGATATCTGTTTGGGTAAACTGAGAAACATCGATAATTTTCAAACGCAACTGTTGTAACTCATCTTTTGTCAGTTTTTCTAGAAAAGAAAATTTCGTAGTATCCTCTATTTGTAAAAAGTGTAACAATTTTTGAATTTCAGTTTGCTTTTTATCATGACCACTCATGTGATAAATATAAAAAAATGATTTTATAAAATCGTATTTTTGCAAGGTGAACGTTTTTGAAACCAAAATAATTTGTAAAACTTTTCAGGGCTTAGAACAAGTTTTAGCGGATGAGTTGAATGCATTGCAGGCAAAGAATGTAGAAATCATAAAGCGTGCTGTTGTTTGTGATTATGATTTGGAGTTACTGTACCGTTGCAATCTGGAATTACGTACCTGTTTAAAAGTGCTGGTACCGTTATTTGAATTTGAATCTAACTCCCCGGAAGATTTATATGGTTTTGCCATCCGTATTCCATGGGAAGATTATTTTACTGTAGAACAAAGTTTTGCCATTGATTTTACCATTAAATCAGAGTTTTTTACACATTCACAGTTTGCTTCCTTAAAACTGAAAGATGCCATCTGTGACCGTTTTAGAAAATTCAATAATGATAAACGTCCGGATATTAATTCAGATAAACCGGATATTTTATTTAACCTGCATATCTATAAAAATAATGTAACTATTTCGTTGGATAGTTCAGGTACTTCATTGCATCAGAGAGGTAATCGTATAGAACAAACTATCGCTCCTATTAATGAAGTGCTTGCAGCAGGACTGATTCTAATGAGTAAATGGGACAGGCAATCTCATTTCGTGGATGCCATGTGCGGCAGCGGGACTATTGTTATGGAAGCAGCAAGTATGGCTATAAACAAAGCACCTAATCTGGATAGAAGTTACTTTTGCTTTAAGAATTGGAAAAATTATGACAAAACATTGTTTAATGATATTTGTACAGAACTGGAGTTAAAAATATCTGATTTTGAATATAAAATAATTGGCTCAGATAATAACAAAAAAGCAGTTTTCATAGCGCAGAATAATATAAAAAAAGCAGGGTTTTCCAAGCTGATTGAAATCAGAGAAACCAGTATTCAAAAAATGATTCCGCCCATGGGAAGAGGAACACTCATCATCAACCCGCCTTATGGCGAACGAATGGAAGCATACCAAATTGATTTATTGTATAAACAAATCGGTGATGCATTTAAACAGCATTTTACAGGTTATACCTGCGGTATTATATCCAATAACTTTGAAGGATTAAAGAACATTGGTTTAAAACCTATGAAAAAATATCCGGTTATAAATGGTAAATTAGAGTGTGTATTCTACCTATATGAAATGTATGAAGGCACCAAACGCAAACAAAAAGAAGTTGTTAGTGAATAGAGATATATGAAATTACAATTGAAATACATTTCACCTTTGGTGTGTGCCGTACTTATGGTAATTGTCTCATCGTGTGATTTATTTAACAACAAACAGGATAAAATAGAGATTCAAGAAGGAATTACAGAAGAACAATTAGCAGAACAACGATATACCTTTAAACGCGACAATGCTTACAAAGAGAAATTTATTTATCAAAACAAAACCGATAGTGCGACAATCAGTATTTTCAATGTTATTCGATATGAAATGAAAGATGACGGTACAAGTATTGGTGAAGGATATGAGTATTTTATTTTCGACATTGCAATAGACAATCACACTAAATATCCATTTCACATTGGTTCATTTACAAAAAGTTGTCACCTAAGCAACAATAACCCTGATTTTGCTTACAGCAACGTTGGTTTTGCTTTAAAAATGTACCATTTGCAGGCAGATTCATCACAAATAGATATGGAATACACTAAACGTTTCTATATTGATACAATGCCTTCCAGAGAATTTTACCGCACAAAATTATTTGCTTTTGAAGTAAGCAAGGAAGACAAAGAGCCATTATTCTTCAGATATAAAATTGGCAACCAAAAGTATGAATATCAGGTACGTTGATGATTACAAACATTCAATTATATATTTCCATATTAAATTTTACACATAAACTCAATTATCACATACAAATAATTGAATTTTTGAAATATTGAATTAACTTTACAGTCCATAACCACTCAACTGTTATGGCAAAATTTATTTTCGTTACCGGCGGCGTAACTTCTTCTCTAGGAAAAGGTATTTTAGCTGCATCTCTCGCCAAATTATTACAAGCACGTGGTTTAAGGGTCACCATTCAAAAATTTGATCCATATATTAATATTGACCCGGGCACTATGAATCCTTATGAGCATGGAGAATGCTATGTAACAGAAGACGGAGCAGAAACGGATTTGGATTTAGGTCATTATGAACGGTTTTTAGGCGTACACACCTCACAGGCAAATAATGTTACCACCGGAAAAATATATCAGGAAGTAATAAACCGCGAACGTCGTGGTGATTATCTTGGAAAAACCGTACAGGTTATTCCACATATTACCGATGAAATAAAACGCAGAATGTTATTGCTAGGTACTACTGATCAGTATGATATCATTTTAACTGAAATCGGCGGAACCGTTGGCGATATTGAATCACTGCCATTTATAGAAGGTATTCGTCAGTTAAAATGGTCGTTGGCAAAAAGAGATTATCTCGTTATTCATCTTACTTTGGTTCCTTATCTCGCTTCTGCCAAAGAGCTGAAAACAAAACCGACGCAACATAGTGTAAAAGAACTGCAATCCTATGGCGTTCAGCCGCATATTATTGTTTGCAGAACCGAACATCCGTTGGGAAATGAACGAAAGAAAAAAATTGCTGAATTCTGTAACGTAGATTATGACTCTGTTATTGAAGCACTGGACGCGGAAACTATATACGATGTGCCTTTATACCTGAAGAAAGAAAAACTAGACCAAATAGTTCTTGACAAATTAGGTTATAAAGAAACTGCAGATGCAGACCTCACGGAATGGAATGACTTCTTACAGCGATTCAAATTTCCAAAGAAAGAAATTACCATTGGTCTTATCGGGAAATATATAGAATTAAAAGATGCTTATATTTCGATATATGAATCTTTCGTTCATGCCGGTGCAAAAAACGAATGTAAAGTAAATGTAGAGCGTATTCATTCTGAAGAAATCAATAAAAATAACATCAAAGAGAAGCTTGGACATTTAGACGGAATCTTTGTGGCTCCCGGTTTCGGACAGCGCGGAATGGACGGCAAGATCTTTGCAATTCAGTACGCACGCGAAAATAATGTACCCTTTTTTGGAGTTTGCTTAGGCATGCAAATGGCAGTAATAGAGTTTGCAAAAAACGTCCTTAAATTGGAAGATGCCAATTCTTCAGAAATGAAACAAAATTGTAAAAACCCAGTAATAGATATGATGCAGGAACAGAAAACAATTGTGAACATGGGTGGCACCATGCGGCTTGGTTCTTATACCTGTCATATTTCTGAAAACTCTTTGGCACACCAAATTTACCAATCAACGCATGTTACCGAGCGTCACCGTCACCGATATGAATTCAATAACAAATATCTGCATCAATATATAGATAACGGAATGATAGCCAGCGGAATCAACCCTGATTCTAATTTGGTGGAAATTATGGAAATTCCGGCTCATAAATTTTTCATTGGCGTACAATTTCATCCGGAGTTGAAAAGTACAATTTTAAAACCACACCCGTTATTTTGCTCATTTGTAAAAGCATGCTTGGGGTAGTTTAATTGAAGTTACTGTATTACACTCAAGTTAATGGTTTTAGAAAACCTTTTCATCTTTAGATCAACAACAGAAATAATGAATTTTGCCGAAGTTAATGTGGATGGCAATGCTGTTTGTGTGTCTGCGTAGGTAAATGATGTTTTATTTTTAACCGTAGTTCCAAATAAAAAATTATTGGAATAATAGGCCGTACTTCCAGAGGCATCAGTTAATGCAATATAACAACTATCTATTCCATTAGGTGCGTTTATGGAGAATGACATTTCAACAGAGCCTGTGTAAGTTCTACCTTCTACAGGGCTGTTGATGGAGACAGTTAAATCATTGTTCATAGTTGACTTTTTGCAAGAAATAACTAAAATCACTATTAATGAAAGAAATAAAATAAAGGATATTGATTTTGTATTTTTCATATTATTAATTTACAATTTACAAATGTATTCTGCCTTAGCACAATCAAAGATATAGTATAAATATATACTTGTCAATACATAATTTGGAATATGAAAATAATTCATTCTTAATAAAATTACGATTGTCGGATTATTTTAAAGCGATTAATTAAATCAAAAACCGTTCATAAACAAAATTTTAAAATTTATCCACAAGAATTGTGTGTAATTCTTTAATAACTTGTCTAAAAATGCTGCTCCGAATAGCCTATTTTTGAAGCGTGGAACATTGGTGTTTCCACTAAACTTTCAGAACACCATTCATATTAATAAAAATGAAATTTACCTATTACGGACATTCGTGCTTTTTAGTCGAAACTAACGGAAAAAAAATTCTGTTTGACCCTTTTATTACACCCAATGATTTGGCTAAAGATATAGATATCAATAGTATAGAATGTGATTATATAGCCATATCACACGGACATTTTGACCATATTGCGGATGCTTTAGTCATTGCAAAGCGAACCAATGCAGCTGTAATTTGTGCTTACGAAATCTATGAGTGGCTTCAAAAACAAGGGATAACGAACCTCAGACCTATGAATACAGGTGGCAAATGGAAAACAAGTTTTGGGACTATAAAAGCCGTGTCGGCTGTTCATTCATCATGCCTGCCGGATGGAAGTTATGGGGCAAATCCAATGGGTTTTGTGCTGAACTCTGCGGATGGTGATTTTTATTACAGCGGTGATACTGCATTAACTATGGATATGCAACTGGTTCCGCATTGGGCAAAACTAAAATTTGCCGTACTGCCTGTTGGAGATATATTTACGATGGATATTGAAGATGCTATTGCAGCGTCAGATTTTGTACAATGTAATAAAGTAATTGGCGTTCATTATGATACATTTGAACCTATTAAGATAAATCACGAAGCAGCAAAAGAAAAATTTGCAAAAGCAGGAAAAGAATTAATTTTAGTGAAAATTGGAGAAACTATTGAATTGTAAGAATATGGGAAAAATAATTAGTATAGCAAATCAGAAAGGTGGTGTTGGCAAAACAACAACAGCCATCAACCTTGCAGCAAGTTTGGCTATTTTAGAGCAAAAGACATTGCTGATTGATGCAGATCCGCAGGCAAACAGCACCAGTGGCTGCGGCTTCGATCCAAAAAATATAAAGGTGAGTTTGTACGAATGTTTAATAGACAGTGTAAAAGCAAAAGATATCATTCTGGAAACAGACACGCCCAACTTATTTTTGCTTCCATCGCATCTGGATTTAGTCGGCGCGGAAATTGAATTGATTAACCACCCAAACAGGGAGAAAATATTGAAAGATATACTGGCTGACCTCAAAAAGAAGTATGATTTTATCATTATCGACTGCTCTCCTTCCTTAGGTTTGATTACCGTAAATGCGCTAACAGCCTCTGATGCTGTTTTAGTGCCCGTACAATGTGAATATTTCGCTTTGGAAGGATTAGGAAAATTATTAAATACTATAAAAATAGTGCAATCCCGTCTGAATAAAGAGCTTGAGATTGAAGGCATCTTGCTGACTATGTATGACCAGCGGTTAAACTTATCCAATCAGGTGGTTTCGGAAGTGAAACGCAGGTTTGAAAATAGCGTTTTTAATACCATCATTCACAGAAATACACGTTTAGGAGAAGCGCAGAGTTTACGTCAACCGATTATTATGTATGATGCAGAAAGTAAAGGAGCTATAAACTACCTGAACCTTGCAAGAGAAATTATGCAGAATAACGGAATGACAAATATTCCAATGGAAGAAAAATTTATTGAAGTGGATGAGAATCTGAATTAAAACCATATTCAGCTATTCATCAATTATATAATTCAACAATTAACATAAAATGGCATTATTGAACAAGAAGAAAGACGCGTTAGGAAAAGGCATTCGTGCACTATTATCAGATATAGATGAAGATACAGAAATCTTAAAAATAAGTGCTACTGACGAAGATTCTATTATAAACACTGTTCCGAAAATAAAACTGGAACTGATTGAAGTGAATCCATTTCAACCGCGTGCAGATTTTAATCAGCAGGCTTTGGAGGAACTTGCTGCTTCCATAAAAATACATGGTGTTATACAACCGATTACCGTTAGAAAAATCACCGACAGAAAATATCAGTTGATTTCAGGTGAACGAAGATTGCGGGCATCTAAAATGGCTGGTTTAACAGAGGTTCCGGCCTATGTTCGTACTGCCAACGACCAGGAAGTTGTGGAAATGGCATTGATTGAAAACATTCAGCGCGAAGACCTGAACTCCATGGAAGTGGCACTCACCTACCAACGTTTAATTGACGAATGTGATTTAACACATGAAAATTTAGGAGATCGCTTAGGTAAAGACCGCTCTACAGTCACCAATTATTTACGTCTTTTAAAACTTCCACCCGAAATTCAAAAAGCATTGCGTGATAAAGTGCTTTCCATGGGACATGCACGTGCTATTATTTCTGTACCTGAAGTTGATAAGCAATTATATGTTTTAAAAGAGATAAATACAAAAGGTTTATCAGTAAGAAAAACAGAAGAACTGGTACGGTTATTATCTTCCAATTCATCTGCTAAAAAACAGGATAAAAAAGAAGTTTCCTTACCGGCATCTTACAAAAATGTGCAGGCAAAGCTGATGGATATTTTTGAAACAAAAATTAAGATTAAAAAAACAGCAACCGATAAGGGTGAAATTATAATCCCATTTTATTCCGTATCGGATTTAAACCGGTTATTAGATATTATTGAGAAAGATTAATTGAATGAGTGTTATACGATGTACGATATACGATGTACGATGTACAATTTTAAAATTCACTGTTTTATTATTTTTCTTCATTACATATTCTGCACTCTCTGCTCAAGATTCTACCAGTAACAGAGATGCGATTGAAAAATCAATAAAAATAGATTCCTTGTATCTTTCTAATGGTACATCAGAAATCTCTTCCGAAAAATTAATAGATGACTCTTTAAATACAGTTGCAATTAACAAAAAAATCAAAAAACAAAAGAAGGTAGATACTACACATTATTCACCCAAAAAAGCAGCAATATGGGCGGCGGCTTGTCCCGGGTTAGGACAAATTTACATGAAGAAATACTGGAAACTACCCATTGTTTATGGTATTTTAAGTACTACCTTATATTTTGTTGTTTCCAATTCATTAAAGCTAAAAGAATTTAACGGATATATCAGGAATATTTATGACAGTGTTCCCAATCCTGAACCCTATACCGATTTGCCTTTAACACAGATAGAAACATTTCGCAATTCTTACAGGAGAAATGTACAACTGGCTTCTTTCGGAACTTTATTTGCCTGGGGTTTATCCATTGTTGATGCTGTGGTAGATGCACACTTACATTCATTTGATATTTCTGACAAATTAACCATGAAGATAAAACCGGAATTAAATTATTCTAACTTTACCTATTACACAGGAATTGGAGTACATTTGAATTTTAAATAACAAAAAAATTAACCACATAGAATCATAGACAAAATCTATGTAAAATTCAGAGAATTCTATGTATAACTAAAAAGTAAACATAGAGAATAAATTCTTTAATAACTATGTGTCTATGTGGTTTGAAAAATTATAAAAGATGAAAATTGCATTAATCGGATACGGAAAAATGGGAAAAGCCATTCATGAAATGGCAAAAGAAAAAAATGAACGTGAAGGAAATAACAAATTCGATATTAGTTTAATTGTAGATATCGAAAACAGAAATAGTATCACTAAAGAAGAATTACAGCAGGTTGATGTTGCTATTGAGTTTACTTCACCACACACTGCAGTTGAAAATATAAAATGGTGTTTTGACGCGGACGTGCCGGTAGTAGTAGGTTCTACAGGCTGGACAGAACAATTAGACGAGATTAAAAAATACGCAATAGAAAATAATAAAGCATTCTTATTTGCGCCTAATTTCAGTATTGGTGTCAACATCTTTTTTGAAATAAACAGATACCTTGCTCAAGTCATGAATGCACATGATGAATATGAAATCTCTTTGGAAGAAATACATCACACCGAAAAAAAAGATGCACCCAGTGGAACCGCACTGCATGCAGCATTAGATATTTTAAAAAGAGTGACGCGAAAAACAGAATGGGTAAATGATAAAACAAATGACGCATCTGTATTGTCTGTTATTTCTAAACGGGAAGAAAATGTTCCGGGCACTCATTATATATCCTATGAATCTTCCATAGATAAAATAGAATTAATTCACACTGCACACAACCGTAAAGGATTTGCCGGTGGTGCATTACTCGCAGCAGAATGGCTGGTGGGTAAGAAAGGTGTTTATACAATGGAGGATGTACTTGGTTTTAATAAATGATAAGTGTTGAATGATAAATGTTTAATAAATTGTTTAACATTCATTAAGATTTTCGCTGTAATAAAATAACAAAATATATAACTTATAAGATTTAACATTCATCATTAAAAATTCAACATTAATTATATGCTCAGTTTACTATACGCTTATCTACTTCATTATTTATTACATATTCCTTGTTACGGACTCTACAAAAAAGCAGGAAAGAATCCAATGCATGTATTTATTCCTTTGGTGCAGGATTTTACATTGATGGAAATTATCGGACGAAAAAAAAATCAGGCATACTGGGGACTGGTACCATATATAAACTTTTTATTCGGTTTAACCTGGACAACAGATATCTGTAATTCATACGGCAAGCGCAACCTGTTACAACATATAGCAGGCATTTTCTTTGGCTATCTTTATTTTCCAATAATTGGTTTTGATAAAAAAACAAAATACGAAGGACCAAGCCACACTGCAGATAAAGAAAAAAAAGTAAAACGTTCTTTTGCTCGCGAATGGTCTGATGCAATTATCTTTGCAGTAGTTGCCGCAACTATTATCCGAACTTTTGTTATTGAAGCCTATAAAATACCTACTACCTCTCTGGAAGGTTCCTTATTAGAAGGCGATTTCTTGTTTGTCAGCAAATTAAATTACGGTGCCAGAACACCTTTAACACCTGTCGCTTTCCCGTTTGCACACCACACGATGCCGTTTGGTTTAGGACAGGCATATTCAAAAATCATACAATTACCCTATTACCGCCTGCCCGGATTCAACAAAGTACAAAGAAACGATATAGTGGTGTTTAACTATCCCGGTGATGCCTATCAGTTTCCGGAACGTCCTGTTGACAAAAGAGAAAATTATGTAAAACGATGTGTTGCCATACCCGGAGATGTATTAGAAGTAAAAAACAAAGAATTATTTATCAATGGTAAGCAAGTACCACATTTCAGCAAGATGCAATTTGCGTATAATGTTTATGTAAATAAACCATTTAGCATAGAAGCGCTGGATGCTTTAAACATTGATTGGTACAAAGACTTCAGAGAGTGGAGTTTTATGGATGGCATGGGAAGCCCTGTATTTCCTGTGGATGAGTGTATTGCAAAATTCAATGAGCTTGTACATTCAACTAATCATTATATCATATTGCTAAACGATGCACAACTCAATCAAATAAGAAAATCTGCAAATGTTGATTCTGTAACTGATTACAATCCCGTAAAAGATATATATGCCATAGCAAATCCATCAAACTCTGCTTTATTTCCAAATGACACGATGGATATGGAACATGGAGGCAGCATCAAATACAAATGGGACTTAGATAATTATGGTCCGATACAAATGCCTAATAAAGGACAAGTAGTTACATTGACTGCTGATAATATTTACTTTTATTACAATATTATAACCACGCATGAACACAATACCTTCACGATGGAAAATGGAGCATATATCATAAATGGCAAACCAACAAAAACATATACTGTTCAACAGGATTATTACTGGATGATGGGTGACAACCGCCATAACTCCGCTGACTCAAGATACTGGGGTTTTGTGCCGGAAGACCACATCGTTGGAAAACCTTTATTTGTCTGGTTGTCTAAAGATAATTTCCATTCATTTTTTGAATCCATTCGCTGGAGCAGAATATTCAGGAGTGTGAAAAGCTTATCGAAATAAATGCCGGTCATTCCGCCAAATATCAGAATTGCCAATAACACAAAATATATTTTATGTGTGATAAGAAAAAAATGGCTGGTATTAACTCCTGAAGAAAAAGTAAGACAATTTATTTTGCATAAACTGGTCAATGAGCATCAATATCCGTTAAAGTATATTTCGGTTGAAAAAACATTGAAAGTAAATGAACTCAAGAAACGTTATGATATTGTAGTGTTCAATCAAAGTCTTGAACCAAAAATTTTAATCGAATGCAAAGCGGAATATATAGAACTCAAAGAAAATACGTTACAACAAATTGCCAACTATAATATCAAACTAAATGTACCTTTCTTAATGGTCACAAATGGAAATAGCAATTACTACTTTCACATTAAAGATGAAACATCCATACAAATAAATAGTTTACCAAAATTTGAGGATTTGTAAGATTTTTAAAACCGGTTTAGAATCAAAAAAGTAAAAAATATGATAGCAGCAAAAAGTTACGCAGTTCACAACTCAAAAGACAAATTAGCACCCTGGAATTTCGAAAGAAGAGAACTGAATGAAGATGATGTTTTAATAGACATACTGTATTGTGGTGTTTGTCACTCCGATATTCATCAGGTACGCAGTGAATGGTTTCCGGGAATTTATCCGATGGTACCAGGCCACGAAATTGTGGGACGCATAACCAAAGTAGGCAGCAATGTTACAAAGTTCAAAGAAGGTGACCTCGCAGGTGTCGGCTGTATGGTAGATTCTTGTCAGGAGTGCAACAACTGCAAAAAAGGATACGAACAATTTTGTGAAACAGGCAAAACTGTTTTCACCTATAATGGATTTGAAAAAGATGGTAAAACACCAACGTATGGTGGTTATTCTAATAAAATTGTTACGCATCAGGATTTTGTCCTGCACGTTTCCGATAAATTGCCATTAGAAGGCGTAGCGCCTTTATTATGTGCCGGTATAACCACCTACTCGCCGCTTCGTAAATGGAACGTTGGTAAAGGACATAAAGTAGCTGTACTGGGTTTGGGTGGTTTAGGACACATGGCGGTAAAATTTGCGGTGTCGTTTGGTGCGGAAGTAACTGTATTGAGTACTTCACCAAGTAAAGAAGCGGACGCGATGAAACTGGGTGCACATAAATTCTGCAACACCAAAGACAAGGCACAGGTAAAACAATACACCAACTATTTTGATTTTATTATTGATACCGTTTCTTCCGAACATGACTACGATATGTATTTGAAAATGCTGGCTGCAAATGGTGTGCAGGTGCTCGTTGGTATTCCATCCACCCCGATAAAATTCAGTGCGTTTTCATTACTGTCTAATGGCAGAAGTATTTCCGCCTCTTCTATCGGCGGTATACCGGAAACCCAGGAAATGCTGGACTACTGCGCGGAACATAATATTGTTTCGGATGTTGAAGTCATCAACATCAACTACATCAATGAAGCGTATGAACGCGTTATCAAAAGCGATGTGAAGTACCGGTTTGTAATTGATTTGGCGACGATATAATCGAATAATACTATTCATTTAAGTAAAGTCTGACGAATAGTCAGACTCTCATTCTATAACTAGCTTCTGAACAAAATGGCCTGATTATTGTATATACAAGTATCTACAATAAACAGTAAATATTTATGTCAATTTTATTACAACCATTTAACAAACATGGTCTTTCCCTTAAAAACAAAGTGGTAATGGCCCCGATGACACGTTCCAGAGCAATTGGAAA